>JBFZER010000230.1:0-3482 GCA_041306765.1 Spirochaetota bacterium
GATGAGCGCGAAGCTCGGGAAGGGCGCCACGAGGGCGCCCGCCAGTGCGTGCCCCGGCCCGGAAAACCGAGACAGGATGCCGAGGTCGCGCAAGCGACCACGACAATCCATTCCTATCGGCAAACGACGCGAAGCGGCGTATGTCGAGGTTTATAGGGCGAATCCAGTGCGGCTCATTCAGTGGACAGTGGACGGTGGTATCAACGGCTTTCGGGTACACCGTTTTGGACGGCTCGTACGCTGTGCGTCCGTGGAGCCTACCGTACCCTGCCCACGAAGGCCTTCACCGCGGCCTTCTCCGAGGCGTCGTCGGTTTCTTTGGTGGCCATGGACACGGCGTCCACGGGCTTGGCGCCGTTCTTCTCAAGCAGGCCGTTCAGGTCCTTGAAGAGGTTGTCCAGGAACCATCGATTGGCGGTCACGAAGAGGTAGACCCTCTTGCCCGCGAGTGGTGGCTTGGTCTTGAGCCAGTCCCGTATCGGAGATTTCGAGTTGAAGGCCTGGACGATGCCGTGCAGGACCAGGACCTCGTAGCGGGAGAGATCCCTGGATTTTAGGTTTCCGGCGGCGGCCGCGTCGAAGGGGATCCCGGAGGCCGTGAAGGCCTCCCGGAAGTGGGCGATGTAGGGCTCGGTCTGCTCGTTCACCTCGTCGTACACGAATAAGACACGCGGCGCCGGGGATTGGGCGGCGAGGGGTAGGGCAACGAGGGCCGCAAGGGCGAGTAGAAAGAGACGGATACGGTTTCTGTATTTCACGGGAAGGCTCCTCCGCGAAGAGTATATCCCGCGGAGGAGCCGATTGAAAGTTGACTCCATTTGTGGCCGGTTCCGGACCATTCGGTTGGTCGCCGAAGCCCTCAGAGCTTCGGCGCCGCCGGGCCGTCAGCGGACCGGCGCCCCGAGTTCGTCCTGCAGGAAGGCTATGGTCTGCCTCCAGGCCTGGCGGGCGGGGCCGGGGGCGTCCACGTTCTCGTCCTTGACGAAGGCGTGGCCGACTCCCGTGTAGACCGACTCGGCGTACCGGGCCTTGCGAGCGGCCAAAGCTTCCTTGAAAGCCTGGCGCTGGGCGGGGGGGATGCTGGCGTCCGTGTCCCCGAAGATGCCCAGAACGGCGCCCTTGCGTCCGAGTTCGCCCAGGGCGGGCTCCTGCTGGATGAGGCCCGAGCCGTAGAGGGTCACCACCGCGCCAAGGCCGGGCTGGCGGGTTCCCAGGAACATGGCCTGGGCTCCCCCGAAGCAGAATCCCAGGGCGCCCATCCGGGAGCCGTCCACCCGAGGATGACGGGTCAGCCACTCGTAGGCGGCGTCCAGATCCGCGGCGATCTGCGCCGGCGGCGTTCCATTCCGGAGGGCTCCGGCCTCCGCGGCGGTCTGGGCCAGTTTACCCCGGTAGGCGTCCACGGCCAGGACGGCAAAACCCTCTTTGGCCAGGCGGTCCGCCATGGCGGCGATATCGCCGGAGAGGCCCCACCATTCGTGGACCATGATGATCCCGGGGTGCTTCCCGGAGCCCTGCGGGAGGGCGAGGTAGGCTGCGAGCTTGGTGCCGTCGGCGGCGGTGAAGGACGCGTTGGTCTGGACGGGCTTCTTGGCCTGGGCGGCCAGGGGGGATACGGCGAGGAGCAGCAGGAATATCGTAAAAAGCGCGGCTGCCGTACGGAAGGATTTGGCTTTCATGGGAACCTCCGGTCTGGGAAATGAAGCCCGGCTCTCGGCCGGGGGTCTTATTAAGATACGAATAATAGATTATAAAAACAATAAGATTACGATCTCTCGATTTGCATGGCTCCGGCGCGAGAAGAGTTCCTGAAAAAAGAAAACCGGGGGCATCCTGCCCCCGGTGCGATACTGCTGTCAGTCCCCGGCCGTCTCTGCGCGGGGGTGATCGGGTCTAATCCTCGACCAGGTAGATCGACCTCTGCAGAAGATTCCCTGCCGGGTAAACTACGTGGGCGTCCCCGGTTCCCGCACTGTCCACGGCGGTGGCCGTGTAGTTGCTGTTGCTGTTAAGTGTGAAGATTCCTGTCTCCGGGATGGTCATGGTCTTCCAGGCGCCGCCCACCTTGCGTGCGTATTTAGGTTTGGTGTTCGTGAAATCCAGGTATCCGATGTGCGGGGAATACGCGGAATCCACCGCCAGGGAGGAGAACCAGCCCGAGATACCCGGGGAATCCACGGTGGTCTTGGTGAAGGATGCCGCGCTGGTGGGATTGGCGGCGGCGTATGCGTACACCAGGTCGCCGGAATTGCCGTCGTAGAACGAAATGTGTACGGAGCCGTCCCCTCCCACCGCCAAGCCGTTGCCGAAGTTGCCGGCGTTGCTCGAGTCGACGGTGATAGGCGCAAGCCAGGCCGAGCCGGTATACCGAGTGTACCTGAGGGCTCCCAGGGCGCTGTCATGGTATACCACGTGGGGATTGTGGTTCGGGGCCGGTCCCAGAGCCAGGCGGATCCAGGTTCCCGCGGTGCCGGAGGCGTCCAGGGTCACGGGGGCGGGTATGTTGGCGAATCCGTCCGTGGACCGCAGGTACTTGACCTGGCCGCCCTCGTGATAGACCACGTGGACCAAGGCAGGATCCGCCGGCGAAACCCGCACGTCCGAATAGAGGCCTCCTCCCGCCGATATCGTCTTGGGCCAGGGAAAAGCGAGTGGGATTCCTGTCGCGAAGTTGTCCGTACTCCGGGCTATGTAGATCGTGCCTGCCATGGAATATGTCACGAATTGGGCGGAGGCATGGTACCCCAGGGCGGTAAACGCGGGACGGTTGCCTCCTGTGTTGGCGATCAAGGTGCGTTCCGTCGAGGGGGCTCTATACCTCAGGTACCGATTCGTTCCCTGGGATGCCGCGTAGGAGAATCGTGCGGAGGCCCCGTCGAAGGCCAGGGCCGGATACAGGGGGGCGTCCGCGGCCACCAGGGACTCGATGTGGAAGAGGTCCAGCTTGACCGGAGTCTGGGCGGCGTTCGTTAGACCGTTGCTGGTCACGAGGGCGGCCCCCGAGGAAAGAAGCGGGTCCGCGGGCGGGTAGCCGGCGGGAATCGTGAAGGTGATCGTGTTCGGGTTCACCGCGAGGTTGCGCCCGGTCACCGATACGGTCCCCCCCCCGATCGTAACGGGACTTGTATTCGTGAAGTTGTGCCCGTTGACGATCAACCCGGTCTGCCCGAGGTAGGCCTGTCCCGCGCTCAAGGAGGAGATGTAGGGCCTGACGTTCAACCCCGTCGAAGTTTGCTCGTTGAAGTTGCCCGCGCTGTCTGTGGCCCGGGCGGTCAAGGTCATGCCGTCCCCGGCCAGGACGGCGTTCCCGCCGTTCGTGGGAAGGGCCTCGGTATCCCAGGTCGCGGAGAATGTGGTCGTGCCGCTGACGGTCAGGGATTCAGGGCCGTCCCCGGAGGCTTCGGCGATGGACAAAGATACGCTCGCCAAGCCGCTTACGGCGTCGGAGGCCGAGCCGTTGACGTTTACCAAGCCATGGTAGT
>JBFZER010000231.1:0-16651 GCA_041306765.1 Spirochaetota bacterium
AGACACCGTTCCGCCGGGCGGCCGGCTCGACAGCCCCCAGGTCGATGCCGTAGGGGGGAATGAAGGGGATGTGCTCGGCCTCGGGCAGGAAGTCCCTCAGGTCCGGCGTGGTGACGAAGAACAGGTCCCCGTGGCGCTTCGCCTTTTCGATGCGGTTCCGCTGGTAGTCGGTGTCGCAAGAGCCCTCCGGGTAGTCGCACTCCCGGCAGCAGTTCAGGTCTGGGTTCAGGGCCATGTTAACGCTGCGCTGCCTCAGGTCGCAACCCCGGAACTGGAAGGCCAGGACTTTCCCCATCCTCCGCAGGTACGGCAGCTCCCAGCCGTCATCCAGCGACAGGAGCGTGTTGAAGTGGAAGTGGATCACGTCGAACCGGGCGAGGACGGTCCAGAGCAGCCGGAGCTCCTGCAGTTTCCGCTTCGCCGGATGCATCCGGTACGGGAGGTGGTGATCGTACCCCAGGGTCAGCCGGTCCACCAGGTCCGTGTTCAGGGCCAGGAATTCGGAGTGGATCCCCTGGTCCCGGAACAGGCGGGACAGCATGAAGGGTTTGTGGGAAACCAGCGAAACGTGGAGGACGGACCGGACGCTCCGCGGCGGGCCCGACACGGCGGAGGAAACCCGGTGGGCGGCCAGCCCGGCCCGGCAGACGCTGCGGGCCAGAATCGACAGGGCTGCGCGAAGGTGCGGCTTCATGCGGTCGCGGGAGGACGGCGGGCGATCACGTGGTGATTCCGGTTGTCCGCGGTCCGGCGGATGTCTTCGAACCCTTCCATGAGCAGCCAGCCCTCGATCTCCTCCCAGGTGTACAGGTCGTTGATCGCGGGGGACACGGCGTCGAAGTAGCCCTCGATGTACTCCTCCCCCGAGGCGGCGAAACGGCCCTCTGCCATGCCCCGGCGGATCGCCTCCAGGCGC
The DNA here is from genome assembly GCA_041306765.1 of Spirochaetota bacterium. Lineage (GTDB taxonomy): Bacteria > Spirochaetota > Spirochaetia > Treponematales > UBA12059 > JAAYUR01. The sequence continues at coordinate 917 of JBFZER010000231.1, forward strand.
TCGTCCAGGGTCATGTGGAGCGTTCGGCGCCGCCAGAGATCGTACTCGTTCACCGCCGCGTAGTCGCCGATCTCCCCCGGGCGCGGCTCCCCGTAGAGCATCAGGAAGAGGTAGCCCCCGGGCCTGACGAGGGGGACGATCCTGCGGAAGGCCCCGTAGGTGTCCCCGGTGTGGTGGAGGACGCCGAAGCACCAGACCAGGTCGAAGGTCTCCCCGAGGTCGAAGGGATGAAGCAGATCGATCTGCCGCACCCGGTGATTCGGGAAGGCCTCGCAGGCCTTCCGGGTCCGCTCCAGCCCGTGGGACGACTGGTCCGCCGAGAGGACGTGTGCCCCCAGACGGCCGAGCGCCCAGGAATACCGCCCGGCCCCGCAGCCGACGTCGATGACGGACTTCCCCGGGAACCACTCCGCAGGCAGGGCCGTGAACTGGAGGACATAGCCGGGCGCCTCCTTCCGGAAACGCTCGTCCTCCAGGTTCCAGCGGCCCCGGGGCAGTTTCTCCCACTGGAAATCGAAACTTCCCCGGGTCTGGCGGGCCAGTGGGAGGTCTTGCATGACCGGCGCCGCCAGGTGACGGAGGAGCGATGCCATGCGGCTTGCTTCGTTGCCCAGATACCGCGTCTGTTCTTCCAGGAGGGCGATGCGGTCCTCGAGATTGCAGCCCCTCGTCCGGTCGTCGTCGGGGCGCCGCAGCCTCCGCCTCAGCCAGGATTTCACTCTGCTCGTCAAGGGAACGGCCTCCTCCTGCAATGCAACGCGCTCACAGCGTCCATTTCCATCGACGCCGGTCGGCGATCTCCCGGTAGACGTCGATCAGGCGGTCGATGACGACCCGGGAGCTGTGATAGGTCTCGAACCACCGGCGCCCCCGGCACCCCTTGTCCAGCCGGTACTCGCGGTCTTCCAGCAGCCTCGTGATTTCCCCGCAGATGGACTCTTCGTCCCAGACATGGATCGCCGGCGGCAGTTCCGGATAGCAACACCGGTGGAGATCCTCCGAGTAATTCAGCAGCACCGGCCGGGCACAGGCCATGGCCTCCGGGACCACCGCCCCGAAGGTGCCGATCCCCGGATTGAACTGATCCAGGATGACATCCGCCGCGACATAATAGTCTTTCAAGGCCGGCTTGCTCAGGATCGGCTCCCACAGGACCCGGTCGGCAAAGCCGCATTCCCGGACGAGGTCCTTCGACAACTGAACCTCCTGGCCCCATTCGAAAAAGACGACCAGCGCCTTCAGTCGGGGCTTCTCCCGGAAGAGGCGGGCGAGCCCCCGGATGAGGATGTCGTTCCGCTTGAACCAGCTATTTTCTAGTCCGGGAGGACAATGCTTCCAATGATGACGGGACGGCGCGACGAGAAGAAAGTCGAAATCCCTCTCCTGCCGGAGGCGCCGCCGCAGGGGAACCTCGCCCTCCGGCTCCGGCCGGAAAAGATCGTCGTCGATGATGTGGGGGATGAAGACGTGATTGTCGAGTCCCAGCCTCTCGGCGGAGCGGATGCAGTCGGCGTTCGTGATGACGACCTTGTCCGCCTTTTTCAGGCACAGGGCATAGAGCCTTCCCCGGGCGGAGTCCTCGAACGGGAAATCCCTCATGGTCCCGTGCTCGTAGCACAGGAAAGGCTGCCCGGGATTTCCCAGCAGGACCTCGATGGGGTCCAGGGAATAGGCGTGAATCAGCCGATACTGCTTCAGGACGGGTGCATAGGCAAGGCTTCTGGGCAGCCACTCGTATACGTCCTCCAGTGAAAGGCATTTCTCCCGCTCCGGATAGAGCATCCGGAAGGCGCTCATGTACGGTTCGGCAAGCTTCCAGGCCTCTTTCCCGTTCATCCCCGCCAAGGCGGTGCGACGGGCGTTTCTCCGGAAACGCAGGGCACGGACCACCTCCACGCCTCCCAGGGTCTCCATCATCCCGGCGACGCGGCAGCGCAGTCGCGCGATCGCCATTTCCCATCCCGGCGTGAGAACCGCTTCGCTCAGCGGTGCCGGTTCCTTTCCCCCCGGACCGTCCCCGTCTCCGAGCAGCGTGCAGGCAAGCCCCGAGAGGTCCTTCTGGTTCACATCGAAGAACCAGGAAGGACGCTGGAATCCTCCCAGATCGATGCTGCTCCAATCCGGGTTGAACTCGTCGACCCCGGCCCGGATGGAGACCTCCGCCCATTCCGGCTGGCCCTGGCAATGGCGGTAGTCGACATTGAGGCAGTCCGCCGATACACCCCGCCGCCTGAGATATTTGCAGTGCAGATAGCCGTTGTTCAGGATATTGCCGATGTGCAGGAGTGGACGGACTGGGGATGGCATGGCTGTGCTCCGCGGACCCGGACGGCTAAGAACGGGCCGTATGAAGGGACTCCGTCAGGCTCGAGGCGACAAACATCTGGTCTTCAAACGTCATCCCCGGGAAGATCGGCAGGGTGATGCTCCGATCTTCACAGGCAGACGCCACGGGGAACATCTCCCCGCGCAATCCATACTTTATCCGGTAGTATCCCAGACGATGAACCGCATGCGTTCCGGGACGCGTCTGAATATTCAGGCGGTCCAGATGTTCCATGACGCGATTGCGCCGCTCGGCGGCACCTTCCCGGAGGCGAATCACATAGGACTGATAGGTGTGCCCGCACCGGTGCGGCTCCGTCGGTATCGCGATTTCCTCAATCCCTTTCAGCAGCTCATGGTAACGCAGGGCGAGATTTCTTCGCTCCTCCAGGAGGTCGTTCAGCTTCGCCATCTGGGCAATGCCGACTGCGGCCTGGATGTCCGACATTCTCAGGTTGTAACCCAGCATGTCGAACGTGGCCATGACATGGGGCTTTGTGACGTCCGCCACACCGGGCGGCGGTCCCGTGGACCCGTGGTTGCGAAAGCTACGGATCCTTCCGGCCAGCCCACCGTCAAGGGTGGTCACCATGCCGCCCTCGCCCGTCGTGATCACTTTCCGGGGATGAAAGGAAAAACAGCCGATATCACCGATGCACCCGACGGGCCTGCCGTCATGGGTTGTGCCGATTGCGCAGGCGGCGTCCTCGACGATCCGGATCCCTCTTTTTCCGGTAATGGACAGGATTTCGTCCATTCTTGCGGCAAGTCCAAAAAGATGGACAACCACGACCACTTTCGTCCGCGGCGTGATGGCTGCTTCCAGGGCGCGGGGGTCCAGGTTGAAGGTCTCGGGCTCCACGTCCGCGAAGACGACCTTCGCACCACAATACTCGGCGCTGTGGGCCGACGTCACCCAGGTGAAGGCGGGCACGATCACCTCGTCGCCGGGGCCGACACCCAGGGCCAGCATGGCCAGATGCAGCGCCGCCGTGCAGGATGTCACGGCGAGGGCATGTTTTGCCTGATGACGCTGGGCGAAAAGCCTTTCGAACCGCTCCACGAAGGGCCCTTGGGTAACCCAGCCGGAGTCCAGGCATTGTTCCAGCAGCACCAGTTCCTGTTCATCGAATTTGGGGGCCGTGATTTTCATGATTCGTGTCTCTTCACCGCATTCATCATTCGTTTGCCCAATTCCGGGGGCAGATTGACATCCCTTGAGGCAGACAGGGTCGGAACTTCCTCCCCCGTCCAATCGATGGCATGTCCGAGCTCCAGGCACGCGGCCCGGATCCGGCCGAGGCATTCTCCCGGCTTCTCGCACAGATCTTCATACGTCATCGACAGGGACCGGACGCCTGGCTTCGACAGTTCCTGATCCATTTCGCGCCTGCATTCGACCACCTGAGTCACCACCTCCAAGGCCGGATTGGTGGGATCGGTCCGGAATGGCCAGGTGGACGGCTTCAGGGACCACCACGTGTCATACGATCCGTAGCGGGCCTTTCTTGACTTCAGGATGGAGGCGGCCGTGGTGAAAAGGTCGCGACGGATGTGGACGAAGACCGAGGGTCGATGCAGATTGCTCAAAAACTCGGCGTGAAATCCGCAGATCACGTTCTTGAAGGCCACGGGTTGCCCGAACGTGGCCAGAATCTCCATCTGGAGCGCCTGTTTCAATCCCCTCCCGTCCAGTGACCTCAGCGCCTCCGCGCCCAGGTGATGAGTGGGGGAATCGTCCAACCTCAGCCAGTGGCGCCAGAAGTATCCGAACTCGTGAGGGCCGGCAATCTCCCTGGTTGTCCCGAAGGCCGATCGGAATGCGATCTGCCTTCTCGCATCCTCGCCCAACAGGACTTTCGAGAGCCGGATTCCTGCGGAAGGGCGCAGCCAGAACCGGGCGATCAGGTTGTTGATGTACCCGACGGAAAGGTGCCGGCTCACCAGCTGGGAGAGGAGCGTGGTCCCGGATCGCGGGGCGCCGACGATATAGATCAGGGGCAGCGTCTCCGGGTCCGCCGCCGACACCCCGGCGGGGAGGGTCGCGCCGGACAGGACCCGGTTCAGTTCGAGAAAGTAGGTTTCCTCGTCCGGTTCCTTCGCATAGGAAGGGAGTCTCTCGCCCGGTTCATGGGGGTCAAGGTGCATGGAAATCGCCTCTACAGTCTGTCATATGGAAAGACATAATAATATGGGTATGCGGCCTGCACATCCTCCATGTTCTTCCGGATGGCAGCGACCGATTCATCGGATGCGTGGATGAGGTACGTGTAAGGACAGTCGGCGGCCCCCCAGCCTGCCTTGAAGTGGTGGAGGGAGGATTGGGTAAGCCAGGTGCCCCCCCAGTTCCAGTATCGATAGCCCTTCTCGACCGCATCCGTCATGGCGTGATGAATGAGGAAGGAAAGCGGCTGCAGCGATCGGTAATCGACCTTCACCACCGGGGTGACGTACTCCACGGTCTTGTTGAAATAGATGAGGAGCATCGCCGCAACGGGAGTATCCCCCAGCAGGGCCAGCCACACGCTTCTCCGGGAAGCGGGAATCGACTTCCGCAGCGCCTCGAAGTGGAGCCAGGGTTTCGCCTTCCCCCCGACGGCCTCCATGTTTTCCTGGTGCGTTTCAAAGAGGAATCGCAGGACCTCTTCGCCGTCGGACACGCGGCAGGTCATCCCCTGCAGCAGCGATTTCCGGACCAGGTTCCGCGTTTTCTGCCGGTAGGTGCCGAACAGTTTCTCTTCCACCCGGTCCGGGCCCTCGGGAAGCACGGTAATCTGCCCGATTCGCGAATCCCGGTGAGACGGTGCCAGAAGGGCTTCATACTCGGACAGGTGAGGATTCTCGAAGGGCGACAGGATTATGACAGACGACAGGGGCTTTTCGGCCTCGATCATCTCTCGATACCGGGTCACGAGAAGCCTCCGGACCTCCCCGTCATCGCCGGATCGAAGCGTGCACCCCCCGTAACTCCCGTACCACGGGAGGCTGTTGACGACGCTTCCGAAAGCCGGGGCCGTGCGCGTGAAGAGAGGCAGCGCACCGACGATCTCGTTCCCGTCCCACGCCACAAGGCAGGTGTATTCCCCGCCGACCGACTCCAAGAGAAAGGCTGCGAATTCTGCGGACGCATAGACCAGCGAGGTGGGACTGGAGAGCAGGAATGCCTCGTATTGGCCAGCCTGGCTTCGATCCAGCGTTTCGATCCTGATCATGTCGATTGCACCCGGCACAGATGATGATAGTGTTTTTCCTTACCCGACTCCTCGGCCATAAGCGGGTTCCCGGCCTGGATCTCCTCCGGCAGGGGAACGCGATCGGCTGTCATCCGCAGAAGCGACAAGAGCAGGGGGACGGTCTTTTCCTCTCCGTGATTTCTCACCAGCCACTCCCTCATCGCCACCCCGCTTCCGCGCCGGAGATCCCTGTCATCCGCCAGGCGAAGAATGTGCCTCGCGATCTCTTCCGGTGTGTCCGCATGCAACGCGGGCATGACATCCCCCTTGTACAGGGGCGCATAATGCTCCCCGCGAAGCTTCATGATGACGGGCTTGCCCACCGCCGCCGCCTCGAGGGCCGTCGATCCATAGTAGCCCATGAGGAAGTGGTCCAGGATGATGTCCGAAGAACGGTAATAATCAAGCAGGAGCATCTTCCCCGCGGGATCGAGAACGATGAACTGGTCCCCGATACCGTTGGCTCCGATCTTGTCCTTCAGTTCCTCGAGCTGGTTGCCCCAGCCGAGAAATACGAACCGTACGGCCGGCCGCTTCCTGGCAACGTCCAGGAGGGCGTCCAGGAACCGGGCGTCCTGTCCCTTCCATTTCGAGTCGATCCTGCTTGTCATCAGAACATAGACCCCTTTTCCCCATTTCTGCTCCCATTCGCGCCGTGCCTTGCCTTCATCCGGACTGTACCGATGATCGTCCATGGGATACGGAAGGTAAACCGCGTTCGTGAGACCCAGACGGCGGCACTGCGCCAGGGTGTGGGGATTTGAGGCCATGAGGAAGCGGGCGGCATTGTAGCCGAGGTGGGCGATCATACCGGTGTCGTCCGCCCGGCCGCACACGTACATCAAGTCGCCACCGTAGGCAAAAACACAGTAAGGCTTTCCGCTGGCATATGCTGCCCCGATAGGGTCCATCCCGTAAACGACGTCAAAGGGTTCGAACGCCCGGGCCCATTCGTAATAGGGATACAACCCCTGGTAGGAGATAAGGGTCTCCGGGCGGATCTCCCGTGACCGACCGAGCAGCCTGACGAACTTGCTCCTGTCTCCTCGCAGGAATCTCTCGTAGCTGCTGATGAATTCGGATCCGTCCATCGGAACTTTTTGGCAGGGGATTTCGAGGCGAACCTTTCCGGTTTTTCGCAGGAATCCCTCACCATCGCTGATGTCCGGGTATTCACCGTCGTACAATTCCCACTCCGGGGCCATGATGGCGCTTTTTTCCAGAGGATTTAGGAAGAGCGTGGCCTGCGCCCCGTATTTCTGCGCGAGCATCGCCCACTTGTGCATGTTCTGGTTCATGTTCACGGAGAAGGCGATACGGAGCGGGCACGACTTCCTCTTCTCTTCATATTCCCGGGCAAACTCCCAGACACGCTCCGAATACTCGCGAAAGGAAGCAATGTTCCCGTGGGTCAGGAACGGGTGCCTCCACGGCATGTCGTCGATGCTGTGGCTGCCCCCGCCGGTCACCGCTTCCACAAACGGTTTATACTTCATCATGGCTACCTGGAGCCTCGACAGTTCGCTCCGCTCGTGTCTCCGGCTCTTCCTGGCCAGCCATTCGAGGATTTTTCCATGGAGGGATTTCATCTGCAGACTCAACAAGGATCGTCCCTTTCCCTACCACAAAGTCGGATCGTCTCCGCGTGCCGGCTGGAGCAGGGTCCATTGCAGGCTGTCCCTGTCCAGTACCCAGAAATCACTCACGTGACCGGTCAGCCCCTCTCCCCCCAGGATATACCAGCGGCTGCCGACGGTGGCGGCGGCACTCTTCGCATGATAACCCGGGAACACGGCCTCTTTCGTGTACGTGTGAGGACCGCGATTTTTCTGCAACGACTTCCATGACAATTTCCGCAGGTCGAAGACCCAGAGGTCGTTGTAGTTCAGCTTCGGGTGCCTTCTCGATCTCCCACCGAAGAGATACAATTGCCCGTTTCGATAGGAAAGGGCTCCACAGTACCTTGGGCTGGGCGACGAGTCGTCATGGCTGTCCGGGCTCAACAGGATCCAGGACTGTTGTTCTTCGGAATAGGCCCAGACATCGATATGGTCCCCCTGATCGGAAAAACCTCCGCAGATGAACAGGCAACCTTCGCCCTGTGTGGACATGCATCCGTACCGGACTCCCGGCCAGGAAGCGCGAGCATCGTACCCCTCGACCGTTCCCTCCCGCCGGACCTCCGACCATCCCGTCCTCGGATCCAGAATCCACAGGTCATTCATCTTCCTTTTGCCCAGAGCATCCTCCGTATAACCTCCGAAGAGGAGGATCCTGTTCTGGACGGACTGGAATGCGGGTGTGTATCGCGGACAGGGGCGTAGGGACGGCTCGGGGAGGTCGGAATTGGGCTCAGCGGATTTTTCAACGCAGGTCCAGGCGTGATCTTCGGGGTTGAACGCCCAAAGGTCATTTAAAAAATTGTACGTCCATGAATCGCTCGGATCCCGTCGAACACCGCTACCCCCCCAGAGATAGATTAGGCCGCCTTCCACCGCCCATCCACAGCACCTGCGTGCCTCAGGCCACGGTTCCCGTTCCGGAATCCGGCACCATGCGCCTGTTTCCGTATCGAACCGCCACAACTCCTTCGACACGTCCAGGATAGACTCCGTTCCGGTGTTCCCCCCGACACCGGCAAAATAATAGATCCTGTCGCCTTTCGCCGCGGCGGCAATCGAGCGCCTTGCCGTGAATGGAACGGATTTCACCGGCAATACCTTCACGGGATCCTGGCCTCGAGGTTGCCGGCCCAGGGATCGAGCTGATGCCGGTGCCAATTTTCTCCATTCCACGAGCGAAGGACCACCTTTTCCGCCTGCGCAGCAGAGGTTAGCCTCAGACGGCCATCCCCAAGGGGTAGCAAGCGGATCTTTTCTCTCAGGATCACCCAGTCCAGATAATCCTCCAGTCCGATGACGGTCCAGCCAGAACGGCTCGTCACGGCCAGCAGGGCGGCGTGCAGTTTTCCCGTCCGCTCCACATTCTGAGGATGAAAGTTGACGACCAGGACACCCGGCCGCTCGCGCTCGATCTGCCGGGCCACGCTCCCGATTCGCCGCGCGGCCTCCCTCTCGGTCAAGCCCGTGACGTCTGGCTGGATCATCCCGTCTCCGAAAGCGGTGAGCATGGTGTAGTGGTCCGACCACGTACCGTCCCCCCGGCGCACGCGCAGAGGGAGAAAGGAGCCGTTGAGAGCCGTGCCGTCCGTGCCCGGGCAATTCACGTCCACCTCGAGACCCAGTCTTTCCCAGACAGGCAAGTGGCCAAGATAGCCGCGATTGAGAAATCCGTGATTGCGGACCGCCCGCAACGGCCGTCCCGCGATGCGCCGGACGGTTTCGTATTGACGTTCGCACAGGTTGTCATAGTCGGACGGGGCGTCCAGCGCATCGGGGTGAAAACCGAAGCAGACGTTTGCGGGCATGCAGGCAATCGTATCCGGCGTGTGGCTCGTGAGGTGGTGGAGGAAATAGGTGACCGGCACCGAACCGATCATCCGCAGTTGCCGGCCATAATTTTCCAGAAAGGCCTGGTCGTCGTCTCCCGTCAGGATCACGGCCCCCCTGGCGCCTCCCGGAAGCGGCTCGATCAGGGGGATCCCGGAAAGCCGTGAGCACAGATCGGCGAGCTGGAATCCGAGACGGTCTGCCCAGGGAATGGTGGCATATTCCGGCAGAACCTGATCTTCGTAAAGGTACGTGGATCGCTCCGGCTGCCCGACGGGATCCCCATGGTCGCTCGCCTTCCTCCGCCTCGCCCTGGCCGGATCTCCCTGGCGATAACGGACCATCTCTTCAATGGCATCCACGCCCAGGATGAGCGACGGGGATGGCCCTCCCTTCCGGTACCAGGCAAGGACGGGCCTCCCGTCTTTCGTTTGCCAGACGGGGTCCAGATCCGGTCCCGAAAAACTGGCGGAAGGAAACAGTGTCCGGTAAGCCGGCTTCCCATCCCTGAACAGGATTCTGCGCACTGCCGGATACAGGAACTGCCTCTCCGTCTCCTTTCGGAACTCCAGGCTGGGTACACCGCTGCGTTCGCCCGGGCGGCCCAATTCCAGGACCGGAGGCTCCCGGTGCAGGCATCGGACCGCGAAGGGAACGGCATCGGGATCCACCTGGAATCCATAACAGCTCAAGACCAAGGACAGATCGGCCCCGATCGGACGCCATCCCGGCACGCTCCCGGTTGCCAGCTTTCCCTTCCGTGCCTCATCGCGCAAGATCTCAGTCTGCCGCCTGTCCGGATCACGCCGCGCAGCACACAGCGAGGCAATGGCTGCCGCCGCGTCGGCCGCGTACTTTTCGGGGTGCAGGAAGAGCGATCCCTGGACGATGTGGTACGATGCCGCCCCCAGGCTCCCCTTGAACCGAGAGACCCGGCTGATGGGCCAATCCTCGGGAAGTTCCGGAAAGACGGGCCCCAGGCGGTATCTCGCGCACCCCCGGCTTCTCGCCCAGCGGATCGCTTCCCAGTGCAGCAGGTTGTTGACCCGCCACGCCAGGTAGTCGCCGTGAGACACGCCACCCAGGAAATTGGCGGAGCCCTTGTAGAGAAGGAGGAGAATCGCCCCGACCACGGTTTCGTTGTGTCGGGCGAAGAGGACCGCGCAACGGTCCTTCTCTCCCAATCTCTCCCATAACTCGAGGTAGTATTCCTTCGCGGGCAGCCTTTCGCCCGTCCTCTTTGCCGATTCTTGGGCAAGGGCATAGTACTGGTCGATGGGTTCCGTTTCACCCGCGGTAACCGTCAGCCCCGCCTTAACGGCCTTGCGCACCGCCCGCTGAAAACTCGTGTCCAGGTTCCGGAAGAGTTCGCCTTCCTCCGGCGAGAGGCCGAGAATCTGGTCCGCGTTGACCGTGGTCAATCCGGGGATCGCCATGTCCCCGCAGGGTCCGGAATGAAGCCCGAGCCGGAAGCCGTAGTCCATGACCCAGTAGGGAATCTCGACCTGGCGGCCGGTGAAGTTCGCCGGCGCCAGGTTGTGGGCGTTCAGGATGATCCGGTCCACGTCCTGGCGGTGCCCCTCCTCCAGGATCCGGCGCATGAGGATCTTGACCCCCGCTTTCCGGACCTCCGGCTCCAGGCCGTCGACAAAGGCGGGGCCCGTGTGGCGGTGATGCCCGGTGTCCAGAACCCGCTCCTGCCAGCCCCGCGGGAGGCTCCGCACGTACAGGGGGCAAACGGCCGCATAGTGTCCCCCGTCGTCGAGAAGTGCGAAGGAGTGGTTCTCGAGGGCCCAGTGAGCGCTTTCGACGGCGATCCAGTCATGGAGATGAAAGAGCCAGGCCTCGGCCGATCCTCCCACCACGGCATCCCATTTCTCCGGATCCACATCCTGAAAAGGAACGACGCGCATGTCACGGAGCCTTCGTGTAGACGACGTTGAACCGCATTCCCCGATACGGGTTCAAACCGTGAATCTCGAACACCTCCGTTTTCAGGGAGCGCTCCCTTCCGAATCGGATGAAATCATCGCGGTTGAAAGAATAGCAGGTGATCTTCGGTTCCGCCCGGCGCAGCCTGGATCGCATCCATTGCCGGATTCTGTTCCATGGATCCTTCCCGGCAGCCGGGTCCTCCAGCCTGCCATACCGCGCATCCAGTTCCCCGGCCACTTCCCGGCACCTCTCCTCGTACTCGGCACTGCGACTCGCGTCCGCAAGGGAGCCGATCATGATCTTCCCGCCCCGCTTTGTCGTCCGCACCATTTCCGCCATGACCATGCTCGCATAATCGAACCCCGGGAAATTCGTGAAGACGTCGTAACTGATGGAACGGTCGAACTGCTCATCCGCAAAGGGAAGGGCCGTCGCATCCGCCACCCTGAACATGGCGTTCGGGATCCCCATCGAGCGGGCGACCCGGACGGCGCCGGGCGCAACGTCCACCCCGACATAGCGGCCGCACAGAGAGGAAAGACCCCGGGCAAGAAAGCCTGCGGCGCAGCCGATCTCGATCAGGACCGTGTCCTCCTTCACGTCAAGCTGGCTCCGGATGGAATCCAGCAGGTCCCGGTACAGGGAGCCGTCCTCCCAGAGACGCGGATCCCGTCCGCTGACAAAGCACAATTCCCGGTCGGTCCGTCCCTGGATCGAGCAGGCCCGGTCATGGAAGAAGGTCTTGAGGGAACGGATTTCGTCGCCGCTCTTCCCGCTCACGACCACCACTTCTCCAGGCCGCCCTTCCTCGTATAGTATTGCGTGTCCGGACTCAGCCGGGCCTCGTAGCGTTCGTTCTCCACGCTCTGCCAATAGGCGGAAAACCAGTGCTCGCAGTTCCGGCAGACCGGGTTTGCATAGTCCCCTTCGCTGTGACACCGGATGACCTCTCTCCGGATATCGGAGGCCAGGATTTCCTTCAGGCTGCTGTCATGGATGTTTCCGATGGGCGTCCTCTTGGAGCCGATGCAGAGGTGGCACTCCCCGTTGGACTGAATCCACATGTTGATGAGCAGCGTGTTGCAGGGTGGTCTCAAGGAGTCCGGTTCCCGCGCTATGTCTACATATTGAATTTTATACCGCTTGTTCTTGTTTTCCTCTTCCATGAAATTCTCGGGTCCCAGAAAGAGGGCATCCACCTTGCCGATCCAGTAGTCCACGTAGTCCCGCACCCGGTGATGGTTCCTCTCGTTGACGGTATGCGCCAGCTGAACGGTCGGATGACGGAGTCCCCTTTCCTCGCGTTCCTTCATGATTTGCTTCAGGGTCCGGACGACCTTATCATAGTCGCTGTTCAGTCGGATTTCGCTGTGCGTGTCTTCGCTGAAGCCATCAATGCTCAACTGCAGGGCATCCAGGTGCACATCCAGGATGAATTTGACATCCTCGGCCGTCCAGAGGCTTCCGTTCGACGAGAAGTAGGCTCCGAGTCCCGTCTCCTTGATGCAGGCAAGGGCGTCCCGCCACTGCGGATAAAGGAGAAACTCCCCACGGTTGTACGGGACGATCGTCTTGGCGACCGCGTCCTCGTAAGGGCTGCGCAAGTCCGATATTTCGTCGATGAGCCGGCGAAACGTGTCCCAGGGCATGTGCGTTTCCGTTCCCGGTTTGACGTACGTGACCAGGTTCGACTGGCGCACTCCGTGATAGGGGCACATATAGCAGGAATAGTTGCAGTGATTGGTCGTTTCGATGATGTAGGTGAGCGGGATCGAAGTGAGAGCGGCCTGCCTGTAAAGCGTGTTCACGTTGTCCGCAGTCACATCGACCCTGCGCGGTCCGGGCGGATGCGACGCCGGTCCCAGCTCGGAAAGAACGGCGTGGAAACCCCTGCTCGACGACTTTCGGGCTGTCTTCCTTGCATCCGCCTCGGTCAGCACCAGGAAATGAGGCTTGAGCATCAGGTGCTGGCACAATGTCGTCTTGTTGGTCTCGGGGACCTGTGACTTGCCCTGGGCAATCGAGAGATCCAGGAGGCTACGGATCCACTCGCCGGACACGTGATACTGGCTCTAGAAGAGAACAACGACCGCTCGGGACGCCATCCGCTTCCGCAGTCCCTCGGGAGAAATATCCGCTTCGCCTCCGGACCCGCCGTCGGGACAGACCTGGATGCGGTCGGGACTCACGATGAAGATGTCCGCCGGGCCCAACTTGCGGCATTCGGAGACAAGCAGGTCGATCCTTGCCTTCCGGGCGTCTCCGCTGGCGGCCGTGTCGCACACAATGAGACACGCGGGCCGTTCGCCGTTATCGGCGAACCCGGCCCGTGATCTGCCACCGAACATTCTCCTCAGCAGATGCTTCACGATCCGGGTGTCTCTCCGTCGAGTTCCGTGTTCGTCCATGTGGCGGGAGACTCAAAGATGTAGGTCAGTTCCTTCCGGTGCTTTCTCTTTATGGAAAATCGAAGGAATCGGTGCTTGAAATTCAGCATGTCATCTTCGCCTTTGAACAGAACGGAGCGCACGATGCCCACGGACAGGAAGTAATCCCCCGCCCCGAACAGGACAGGCCCGATATCGAGATCGAAGAAGCCGGTCCCCTGAAGCCCGTCAAACAGGAACCCTTCTTCATCCCCGTTCCAGGCTGTCACGATCAGGCCGCTCGCGTTGTCGATGCGCACGACGGGGTGAACCCGGTCGGCAACGTGTCCCTCCCAGTGAATGCGGATCCTCATCCGCTCCCCCTGCGAGAATATCGCCCGCGACAGGTCGCTCTCGTCCAGCAACTCCACTTTCCGGATGAAGATCTTCCCCGTGCCCATTTCGTAGGATCCATTATCAATCACGGATTGCAGTTCATCGGAGATCTTCTTGCTCTCCAGCAGGTTCTCCCGTTCGATCCTCGACCAGACATATTTCTCATAGGCGGAGCAAACCTTGCTCGACTCCCCCCAGGCCTGCATGACCCCTTCCTGGAGCCAGATGGCCTGATTGCAGAGCTGCTCCACCGTGGAATAGGAGTGGGAAACGAACAGCACCGTCGCCCCGGATTTGCAGATATTCCGGATTCTCTCCATACACTTGTGTGCGAAATAGGCATCCCCGGCGGCCAGCGCCTCGTCCACGATGAAGATGTCCGGATCCACACTGATTGCCGTGGAAAAGGTCAATCTCGCCTGCATGCCGCTGGAGTAGGTTTTGAACGGCTGATCGATGACGGAACGCAGTTCGCTGAAATCAATGATGGATTCCAGTTTCGCATCGACCTCCTCCCGGTGCATGCCCAGGCACATGGCTCCGAGGTAGATGTTCTGCCTTCCCGTGTACTCGGGATGAAAGCCCGTCCCCAGCTCCAGGATGGCCGATATCTTCCCCTGAACTTCGATCTCGCCGGATGTCTTGTCCAATGTCCCGGCCAGGATCTTGAGCAGGGTGCTCTTGCCCGCCCCGTTCGGCCCGATCACCCCGACGACCTCGCCCTTCCGGACTTCGAAGTTGATGTCCTTCAGGGCCCAGAATTCCCGGTGCCTCCTGGTTCTTCCCAGGGTCTCCCAGAATATGTCCGACGGCCTTGCGTAGACCTTGTACATTTTCGAGAGATTGCTGACCCTCAATGCGCAATGGTTCATCGAAGAGCCCTACTGCCCCCGTATGATCGCTCTTTCGCGAAGCGCCTTCATGATCAGGCCTACGATTTCCTCCACCGTCTGCGTCTCGGTGTTCACCCGGATGTCCGGATCCGCGGGCTCCTCGTAGAGCGAGGATATCCCTGTGAAGTCGGGGATCCCCCCCCCGGCCGCCTTCCGGTACAGCCCTTTGGGATCTCGCTTCAGGCAGGTTTCCATGGGGCACTGCACGTAAATCTCGATGTGGCGCCCGCCCGGCAGGAGGGAACGCACGAAGGCCCTGTCTTTCTCGAAGGGTGAGATGAAGGCGCAGGTGACGATGTGCCCGGATTCGAAGAAGAGCTTTGCCGTTTCGCCCACTCTCCGGATGTTCTCGCTTCTGTCTTCGTCGGAGAATGCCAGGTCGCGGCAAAGCCCGTGCCGGACATGGTCCCCGTCGAGAAGCATGGTCTGGCAGCCTGCCCGAAACAGTTCCCGTTCCAGCGCCTCGGCGATCGTCGTCTTGCCGGATCCCGAATACCCGGTCAGCCAGAGGACCGCCGCCCCATGGCGGTTCCTTGCTTCACGTTCCTCCCGCGGGATGTTCCATCCCCGCCAGACCGTGTGCGGTGAGGCCTCTGGAGGCCGCTTCGCTTCCTCCCGGAGTTTCCTCACGTCCTCGACCGTCTTGGAGGGCCCCCGAATCACACCGGCAGCCACGGTGTTGTTGGTGAGCGGGTCGAGGAGGATGAAACTGCCGGTTGCCCGGTTCACGTTGTAGGGATCGAAGAACAGCGGCTGGGAGGCGGTGATCTCCACTCTGCCGATCTCATTGAGTGTGAACGTCTCTGCGGGCTCCCGATGCAGCGTGTTCATGTTGATCCTGTAGAACACCCTGCTGACCCGGGCCTTCAGGGACCGGGTGGTGTGCCGGAGAATGTACGCGTCCGTCCTGGACAAGGCCTTTTCATCCATCCAGCAGAGCATGGCCTCGAAACGGTTGCCGACCGTCGGGAGGTTGTTTTTCCGGACGATCATGTCGCCCCGGCTGAGATCCACCTCGTCCTCGAGGGTAATGACGACGGACTGGGGACAGAAAGCCTCCTTGAGTTCCCCGTCATAGGTGACAAGCGTCTTCACGCGCGTCGTTTGCGCAGACGGCTGCAAGGCGACTTCCTCCCCC
>JBFZER010000232.1:0-5751 GCA_041306765.1 Spirochaetota bacterium
AGCCCCGAGGGCAGGGGTTTGTCCCCGGAAAGGAGCCGTGCCCGCTGGAGGAACCTGTCGTAACTGGAGAGCTGTATGTCGATCAGGTCCGGAAGCTCGATAGCCTCATCGTAGTCCTTCCCGATATACGCCCGCTTTATCTTGTTCTCGGTATACGCCATCCGTACCCCCCTCGTGAGAGCTGCAGCTCGAGCGCGCGATTCTTACATCACCGGGCCGGGAAGAACCCTCGGGCCTTCCCCGACGCCCCTGCGGATCGATGCCTTGCAGGATGACCGCGAACCCGATCCCGGGCTTGCGGTCATCCGGCAGGGCCCTGGGAACTCACGCCCCCAGGAAACCGCGGAACCCTGCCGGCGGGCTCGGCTCTCCGTACCCGCCTTCCAGCGCGAAAGGGTTCCGGGCGGCATCCGCCCGGAACCCGTCCCCCGGGGCCTGGGACGGCCGCGGGGAAAGAGGCTGACTCGACTCGATCGCCAAGAGCTTACTTCACCTCGACGGCGCCGCCGGCATCGGTGATCTGCTTCTTGACCTTCTCGGCCTCTTCCTTGGATACGTTCTCCTTCAGGGGCTTGTCCCCGGCTTCCACCAGGTCCTTGGCCTCCTTGAGGCCCAGACCGGTGATGGCACGGACTTCCTTGATGATCGCGATCTTCTTGTCCGGGGTTACGCCGCCCTTGAGGATGACGGTGAACTCGGTCTTCTCCTCCACGGGAGCTGCCGCGGCGCCGCCGGCTGCGGCGGCTACGGCCACGGGGGCGGCGGCGGTGACGCCGAACTTCTCCTCCATGGCCTTGACGAGCTCGGAAACCTCGAGAACGGTCATGTTCGCGATGGCGTCGAGAATCTGATCCTTGCTGAGCGCTGCCATATTATCTTCTCCTACAGACAGGTTTCGTCCCCCACGGGGGACGCCGGCCGAAGGCCGGAACTTCAGGCGGACAGGACGACAGCGACGAAGCCTGAACGCCGTATCGGTGAACGGTGGACGGTGGACGGTGGACCGAAGGCCACCGCAAAACCGCCACCCTCACTTCCCAACTGTGCCGGCGCGGCCTTTCCGGACCGCGCCTTACGAAAAATCGACGAACGTCAGTTCGTCGCGCCAAGCGCTGACCTCCGGTCAGCGCTTGGAATCCTCGACGGCCTTCAGCGTCCGCACCAGCTTAGTAGGCACCGCATTGGGCACGTAGACGAGGTTCTGGATCGGCCCCTTCATCGCGGACATGAGCATGGATATGAGCTGGCTCTTGCCCGGCAGGCGGGAGAAGGCCTCGATCATGGTCTTGTCGTAGAAGGCCTTGTCCACGAGGCCTCCCTTGAGCTTGACCGGCGCTTCCCGGGAGAAGTCCACCAGGATCTTGGCGATCTCGTTGGAATCCGCCTTGGCGAAGGCGACCGCCGTGGGACCCGTGAGCAGGGTGCTGACGTCCGGATATCCGCCTTCCTCGAAGGCGATCCGGGCGAAATTGTTCTTCACCACATGGAAGTAGGAATTCTTCTCCCGCAGCTGCTTCCGGAGGCCCGTGATCTGCTCGACCGTGAGGCCGCGGTAGTCGGCGAACAGGAAGTCCTTGCTCTCGGCGATCTTGTTCTTGAGGTCGCCGATAGCCTCCGTCTTGGAGGGCTGCAGTTTCGTAGCTCGCATTGCCATGGCTTACCTCTCGCTCTTGCCGGCGGTGACCCGCACGCCGGGCCCCATGGTGGAGGCGACGTATACGGTCTGGATGAAGTCGCCCTTCGTGTCGCTGGGACGCTTGCGGGCGATCTCGCCCAGGAGGATCTCGAGGTTCTCGCCGATCTTGGCGGGCTCCATGGAGACCTTCCCCACCGCGATGTGGACGATGTTGGACTTGTCGCTGCGGAACTCGGTCCGCCCCTTGCGCAGCTCGGCGATGGCGGCGGTCACGTCGTGGGTCACCGTACCGGTCTTGGGGTTCGGCATCAGGCCGCGGCGCCCCAGGATCATTCCCAGCTTTCCGACGTCCTTCATCATGTCCGGCGTGGCCACGGCCACGTCGAAGTCGAGCCAGCCGCCCTTGACCTTCTCGATGAGGGCGTCGTCCCCGGCCTCCAGGGCGCCGGCATCCAGGGCTTCCTTGGCCTTGTCGGGCTTGCAGAACACCACGATCCGCTTTTCCGCCCGGAACTGGTTGGGGAAGAGGACCGTGTCCCGGACCGTCTGGCTCTTCTTGAGGTTGAGCCGGACGTGGGCTTCCACGGTCTCGTCGAACTTGGCGTACTTCATTTCCTTCACCAGGGCGCAGGCTTCCGAGGCCCCGTATTCCTTGGAGCGGTCCAGCTTCTTGACCGCCGCGTCATAGTTCTTTCCGCGCTTCATCGGTCTACCACTCCACTTCCACGCCCATGCTGCGGGCCGTTCCGGCTATGATCTTGGAGGCCGCCGCCAGGTCGTTGGCGGACAGGTCCGCCATCTTCGCCTTGGCGATTTCCTCGATCTTGGCCTTGGAGATCTTCCCAACCTTCTGCTTGTGGGACACCGGGGAACCCTTGTCCAGGCCGATAGCCTTCTTGATCAGCACCGACGCCGGGGGCGTCTTGGTGATGAAGGTGAAGGTCTTGTCGCCGTAGACCGTGATGATGACCGGAATCGTGAGACCGGCCTCCATCCCCTTGGTCCTGTCGTTGAACTGCTGACAGAACTGGGGAGCGGAGACCCCGTGTGGTCCGAGAGCCGGACCTACGGGGGGAGCCGGCGTCGCCTTGCCGGCCGGGCACTGCAACTTGACTATCGCAGTTACCTTCTTTTTCGCCATTTTCTGCTCCTTTCGTGGTGTACTCGGCCGATCCAAGCCGGCCGAGATAGCGTCCGCCGCCAAACGCGCCGGACTCCCATCTGTCGGAGATAATCCCGCTCTATGAGAAGCGCCGCCGAGATCCGGATTTCTCCGGACCGCGCCGCCGCCGCCTTACAAAGATCCCGCAGAACCGCCGCGCCCCGGGGGTCGGCGGATCCGCCCTGTCCTATGCCTTTTCCACCTGCAGCATATCGACCTCCACGGGGGTGGACCGCCCGAAGATTCCGACCATGACCTTGAGCTTGTTCTTGTCCGGGATGACCTCTTCGATCGTGCCCGTGAAGGACTCGAAAGGTCCCTCGATGATCTTGACCTGCTCCCCCGCCTGGAAGGACTGCTTGGTCTTGGTCCCGCGCTCGCCCTTGATCTCCCCGGAGCGCTGGAGGATATGCCGTGCCTCCTCCTGGGAGATAGGCGCCGGCTTGTGGTGCTGGGTGGCTCCCACGAAGCCCGTCACCCCCGTGATCTTCCGTATCGTGGAGCAGGCGCCCTTCCAGTCGGCGTCGGGCAGGTCCATCTCCACCAGGATATATCCCGGCAGGATCTTCCGGGAGGAGGTGCGCTTCTTGCCGTCCTTGATGTCCACGACCTCTTCGCTGGGGACGCGGATGTCCGTCACGACCGCGGGATCGAGTTCCCCGGAGGACAGGAGCACGCGTATGGTTTTTTCGATCTTGTTCTCGTATCCCGAATAGACGTGGAGAACGTACCAGGCCTTCGCCATCCTCGCCGTGCCCTTACCGGAAGAGGAGGTCGATGCCCCGGACCAAAAGGAAATCCAGGAGCCCGAGGCAGAAGGCGACGATAACCGTGGAGACGATCACGACCTTGGTGGAGGCCAACACGTCTTCTCGGCTGGGCCATACGACCTTCCGGAGTTCCGCGTAGCTATCCTTGAAAAACTGGACGATCTTGCTCATGCCGGCTCCTTGAGCGGAAACGCCCCGAAGGACGGAACCGCACGGAATGGAAAACAGGCCAGGTAGGACTCGAACCCACAACATCCGGTTTTGGAGACCGGCGCTCTACCATTAGAGCTACTGGCCTTCGTCCGCGGGCGCAACTCCGACGGGAATTCCGTCCGCGGACGACGCGATCCCGGGCGGCCCGGAATCGCGGAACGCTTACTTGACCTTGGTTTCCTTGTGCAGGGTGTGCTTCCGGTCCCAGCGGCAATACTTCATGAGCTCGAGCTTCTCCTGGGTGGTTTTCCGGTTCTTCTGCGTGGTGTAGTTCTTCCGCTTGCACTCGCTGCAGGCGAGGGCGATGATTTCCACAGTCTGTTTCTTGGCGGCCATGATACTATCCTTCGATCCAAGTTTATCCGCCCGGCGCCCCGAAGGACTCCGCACGGCCCGAACTGCATACCCGAACCGGCCGAAGGCCGGAAACATCCCGCTGTCGGCGCGCCGACCGATACCCGGAACGGCCACCGGCCAAACGCACAGCCCTCGATCGGAATCGAACCGATGACCTCATCCTTACCATGGATGTGCTCTGCCAACTGAGCTACAAGGGCATAGGTAGTGCCGGAATGATAATGACGGCCCACCCCTTTGTCAATACACCGGGGAAGGAAGTTTCACTTGGAACGGAACTTGCTACCGTGCGCGGCGGCGCCCCAGTGCCCGTACGAGGCCGGCCGCTGCGGTGTCCCGGGTGGCCGCCAGCAGACCTACGCCCACGGCCGCGAAGGCCAGGGAACAGGCCGCCAGGGGAGCCCCCGCCTCCAGAAGCCGGCCTCCGGCGCCCGCCAGGGGGGCTTCCAGGGCCTTCCGGATCAGGAAGGCCGCGGTTCCCGCGGGGGCGGAAAAGGCCAGGATGCGCAGGGCGTACCGGGCGACCGAAGCCAGCGCCGGAGCGACCCCCGGGATGCGGCGGCGGATGAGCAGCCAGACCAGGATGGCGGTGTTCAGCGCGCTGCCCAGGGAAAGGGCCAGGGCTATCCCTCCGCCTCCCATCGGGCCGGCCAGGAGGACGGCCAGGCCGATATTGACGGCGAAGGAGGCCATGCCAGCCCAGACCGGGCTCCGGGTATCCTCCTGGGCGTAGAAGGCCGGGGCCAGGATCCTGTTGGCGGCTATGAAGAAGAGCCCCGTCATATGGTAGAAGAAGGCGCGGACGGTCAGATGCACGGATTCCGCCCCGAATTCCCGGGCCCTGAACAGGAGCACGATGATGTCCCGCCCCTCGATCATGGAAAAGACCGCCACGGGTATCGTGACCAGGACGATCGCCTTGAGGGCGCCTTCCAGGCGATCGGAAAAAGCTTCCCACTCCCTCCGCTTGGCCCGGTCCGTGAGGTCCGGGAGCATGACCGTGCCGATGGAGACCGCGAAGATGCCCAGGACCAGCTCCTGGAGCCGGAGTGAGAAGGTCAGACTGGTGGCGACTCCCACGCCGGCTCCGGATGCGACGGCCGTGCAGACCAGTTCGTTCACCTGGTAGGCGGCCATTCCCAGGACCGTCGGAGCGATCAGGCCCAGGACCTTCCGGATTCCCGGATTCCGGAAAGCCCGGGCCGGGGAGAGGAAGCGGAACCGGTAGCCCCGGCGCAGGACCGCGGGCAGCTGGCAGAGGGCCTGGGCCAGACCGCCTGCCAGAACCCCCACGGCCAGGGCCCGGGCGGGGTTGGGCAGGAAGGGGGCTACGGCATAGGGTACGGCGATGAAACCCAGGTTGAAGAGGATGGGAGCCGCGCCCGCGGGCACGAAGACGTTGACCGAGTTGAGGATGCCCTGCAGGAAGGCGGCGAAGGATACCAGGGCCAGGTAGGGGAACATCATCCGGGTCAGGATGACGGTCTCCTCCGGATCCGACCGGAACAGGCGCACAAGAAGGGGTGTGAGCGCGATTCCCAGGAGCACGGTCAGGCTCACAAGGAGGGTCAGTACCGTGTGCATCGATGAGAGAAATTCCTCGCTCTCCTCCC
>JBFZER010000233.1:0-3725 GCA_041306765.1 Spirochaetota bacterium
GTAAGCCCTCCATGAATCTCGAAGCCTTTATCCTGGGATGCGGGGGAATGATGCCCCTGCCCCATCGGCATCTGACCAGCGTCCTCCTTCGCCGCGAGGGCGACCTCTTCCTCTTCGACGCAGGGGAGGGCACCCAGGTGTCCCTCCGGCGCCTCAACCTCCGGTGGAAGAAAATCAACGCCATATTCATCTCCCATACCCACGCGGACCACGTCACGGGGCTTCCGGGCATCCTGATGCTCTCCAGTCAGGTGGACCGGGACGAACCGCTGTACATCTACGGGCCTCCCCGGATATCGGAATACGTGGAGTCCAGCCGCCGGGTCCTGGACATGTACATCAACTACGAGATCCTGGTGAAGGAAATCGAGGCTCCCTGCGTCTGTCACGAGGGGGACGGTTTCCGGATCCGGGCCTTTCCACTCCGGCATACCAAGCCCTGTGTGGGCTACGTCCTCGAGGAGGACAGGCGCCCGGGGGCCTTCTTCCCGGACAAGGCGGACGCCGCCGGGGTTCCCCGGGGACCGCTTTGGTCGGTGCTCCAGGGCGGCACCCCGGTCACTCTCCCGGACGGGCGCGTCGTCCAGCCGGGGGAGGTCATGGGGCCGGCCCGCTCGGGCCGCAAATTCGGCTACGTGACGGACACCCTCTATTTCCCTGAGATAGCGCCCCAGGTGGCCGATTCGGACCTCCTGGTCTGCGAGGGTATGTTCGAGAGGGAGCTCCTGGAGAGCGCCCAGGAAAAGCGGCACATGACCGCGGAGCAGGCGGCCCGGGTGGCCCTCGACGCCGGAGGGGTCAAGAAGCTCGCCCTGATCCATTACAGCCCCCGGTACACGGAGCAGAACCTGAAGCGCCTCCTGGAGGAGGCCCGGGAGATCTTCCCGGACACGGTCCTGTCCCGGGACCGGATGTGCGTACCCATCGAGTACCTGGACTAGGGGAGCCCGGAATGATCGAGGTGCGGGACCTTCGCAAGAGCTACGGTTCCTTCGAGGCTGTCCGGGGGGTTTCCTTCGACGTGTCGCCGGGCGGGGTGGTCGGCATCCTGGGGCCCAACGGAGCCGGCAAGACCACGATACTCCGGATCCTTTCGGGCTACCACGGCCCCACTTCCGGCACCGCGCGGGTCGCCGGGGTGGACGCCGCCGAGGATCCCCGGGAGCTCAAGCGCCGGGTGGGCTATCTCCCGGAGAACGCGCCCCTGTACCCCGACCTGAGCGCCGCGGAGCACCTGGGGTTCGCGGCGGAAGCCCGCGGGCTTCGCGGGACAGCCCGGACTTCCGCGGTCCGGGCGGCGGCGGAGCGGGCCGGGGCGGGGGAGGTCCTGGACATCCCCGCGGAGCACCTTTCGAAAGGCTGGCGCCAGCGCGTCGGCCTCGCCCTGGCCCTGCTCGGGGATCCGCCCGTGCTGGTATTGGACGAGCCGACCGCGGGCCTCGACCCGAACCAGATCCGCCAGGCGCGATCCCTCATCCGGGACCTCGGCCGGGAACGGACGGTGCTCCTGTCCACCCATATCCTGGGCGAGGCGGAGGCCCTGTGCTCCGAGATTCTCATCCTCCATCGGGGCCTGCTGGCGGGGCGGGGCAGCCCGGAGGGGATTGCGGAAACCCTTGCCGTACAGGATCGGCTGGAGGCGGTGATCAAGGCTCCCGGGGCCCGGGAGCTGGAAAGCGCCCTGGCCAGGCTCGAAACGGGAAGGCCCGAGGGATCCCCGTCAGCCGAGGCGTCCGGGGCCTGGAGGGTGCGGATCGTCTGCCCGGCGGGTACCTCGGACAGGACCGCGGAGGCCGTTTCGGGATGGGCCGCGGCCGAGGGCTTCAGCCTGCTGGAACTCCGACGGGAACGGCTTTCCATGGAGGACATTTTCGCCCGCTTGACGGGGAACGGGGAGGGTGAGGGATGAGGCCGGCCCTGGCCGTTTTCCGCCGGGAGCTGCGCTCGGCCCTGAACACCGCCCCGGCCTACATCTTCGCGGCCCTATTCCTGGCGGCTTCCGCCGCGTGGCTTTTCCTGGTACGGGGCTTCTTTGCCCGGGGGGAGGCCTCCCTGCGGCCGTACTTCGAGGTCATGCCGGCACTCCTGGCCGTGCTGGTGCCCGCTCTCACCATGCGATCCTGGGCCGAGGAGAGGAGGTCGGGGACCTACGAGCTCCTGGCGACCCTCCCGTTCCGCCCCGGGGACCTGGTGGCCGGCAAATTCCTCGCCGTCCTGGCCGCCGTGGGAGCGACCCTCCTTCTGAGCCTGTCCGTTCCCCTCTCCCTGGCGCCCTTCGGGGATTTCGATCCCGGGGTCCTGGCGACGGAATACCTGGGCGTTCTCGCCCTAGCCTCGGCCTACGCGGCCCTGGGGCAGTACGTCTCCTCCCGGTCCCGGACTTCGGCGGGGGCCTTCCTCGCCACCGCCGCCCTGCTGCTTCTCCTGTCCGCTTCCCACAGGATTCCCTCCCTGTTCCGTCTTCCCTCCCTCCTGTCCCGTGCCCTGGTCTGGGTCTCCCCGGCTTCCCACTTCGAGTCCTTCGCCCGGGGGATCCTGGACAGCCGCGACCTCGCGTACTTCGCGATCCTCACCGCGGGAACCCTCTACCTGGCGGCCAAGAACCTCGTTCGGGAGGCCTGGCGATGAGGGACCCGGGAACCGCGGCGCGGAAGCTCCGGGAGGAACGGACCCTCCGGGCCCTGACGGTCCTGGTCCTGGCCCTGGCGGCGGCTGCCAGCACCCTGTACCGGTTCCGCTTCGACCTGACCGGAGACAGGTCCTTCACCCTGTCCCCGGCGGCCCGGTCCCTGGCGGACGGGATTCCCGAGACGGTTTCCGTCACCTACTTCCGGTCTGCGGCCCTGGCGGACCTGCATCCGGGGGTTCGGATGGCCCAGGACCTTTTAGGCGAGCTTGAGGTCTACGGACGCGGCCGGATACGGGTGAGCGTCCGGGACCCCTCCGACAATCCCGGCAGGGTCGAGGCCCTGGGGATTTTCCCGCGCCAGCTCCAGGTCGAGGAGGGCGGCCAGGCCCGCATCGCAACGGTCTACGCGGGGGTCCTGGTGGAATACCTGGACGACTACCGGGTGCTTCCCTCGGTCCTGGAGCCGGACAACCTGGAGTACGAGATCGTGAAGGCCGTCCGAAGCCTGGCGAGCGGCGCCGTCCCGGTGGCGGCGCTCCGGGAGGGGGACGGGGACAAGGATCCCGAGGAGGATTTCCGGCTCCTCCGGGCCGCGCTGGTGCGGGCGGGCTACGAAGTCCGCCTCTCCCCCCGGGGCTCGGCCGTGGAGCCCGACGTATCCGTGCTGTTCCTGCTGGGAAACGCCGCCCTGGACGAATACGACGCTTTCTTCGTGGACCGATTCCTGGCCGGCGGCGGCGGAGTCTTCGCGGCTGTCCGGGGCGTACGGGTGGATCCCGACCGGGGACTCGAAGCCCGGGCCCTCGGCCCCAATCCCGTCCTGGACCTCCTGGACACCTACGGAGCAGCGGTGCCCCGGGAACTCGTGCTGGACGTCTCGATCCTGTCCGTCCCCTTCCAGGCCCGGGGACCCGGGGGAGAGACCACCTACCGCTACGTGCGCTATCCCCACTGGATCGTCACGGAGAGGGGGAACGTGACGGTCTCCCACCCGGCCGCTGCCCGGTACTCCGGGCTGGATCTCTACTGGCCCGGTCCCCTGGAGCTCTCCGACCGCCCCGGGCTCGAGAGGGTGGCCCTTGTGAAGTCCTCTCCG
>JBFZER010000234.1:0-8193 GCA_041306765.1 Spirochaetota bacterium
GATCTTGGAGGCCCTTCTCGTACAGTACCAGGAATCTCATGAAATCGCGGACGTTCTCCGGCAGACCACGAAGGACGGCGGCGATGAACTCCTTCTTCTGTTCAAGCCGGTCCTGCTGTCGTTTTCGATACATCTTTCTCGCAGCCAAAAAGAGCGGGAAGAACGGGTCCCGGGGCAGCCCATAGGTGCGATAGAATTGCGGCAGGTTTTCGGGATCCAGCGTCGCCCTGTCCAGCAGGGTGCGGCAGGTTCGGCTTATCCGGATACTCTGAAGCCTGGGCGAAAGCCGGTAAAGACGCAAAACTGCCGAAAATGCGGGATCCGCCTGCAGGGTCCGGGGCTGCTTCGCCAGGAGTTCGCCGAGGTTGTATTGTCTTCGTCCGCCGGTGTGGTTTCCCATGTCCTTGGAGCCATCGCGTCCGCTGGGGATTATATATCAAATTGCTCCACCGGGGGAGTTCCTCGGTTTGATTTGCTTAACCTGGGCTTCTGCGATATCGTTGGGGTTCGAGCACGAATAAAGGGAAACACGACTTCGACGACGAGCGGGCAAACCGTGTACGATGGAATACGGCTCAGCATTCTTTTCTTCGAGGATCATCTCCGGGAATCCTTCATCATGGAATCCGCGGCCTGCGCCGCGGGATACTCCCTCTACCACTTCTGCCGACTGTTCGCTCTGGCTGTCGGGATACCGCCGGGGGAGTACGTCCGCAAGCGCCGGCTCTCCGAGGCCGCCCGGGAACTCGCGGAGACTCGGAAGCCGGTCGGAAACATCGCCCGGGAGTTCGGGTTTCAATCCCACGAGGCCTTCACCCGGTCCTTCCGGGCATTGTTCGGTGTACCTCCGGAACGATACCGGCGCGAAACCGAACCTGCCCGCCTCATGAAACCCTTCGTGCTCATGGAAGATCTGCGCCTCACCGATCCGGCCCATCTGGCGGCGTCTCCGGAGGTCGTGGCGCTTCCGGGCACAACGGTAGCCGGACTGCGGTTCCTCTGCGATCTGCGTTCCCCGGACCTTTCCGGCGATATCACAGCCCATTGGGAGCGATCCTCTCCCCTTCTGCGGGCGGCGGGGGCCGGGGAATACCCGGAAAAAAGATACGGGATCGGCTGGCCCGCGGAGGGACGGGAAGCGGATCCCGTACTGGAATATCTCGCCGGCCGGGAATGGCAGCCCCGCAGCGGCCTGCCCCCGGGCTTCAGCTCTTTCTGTATCCCCGAGGGCTGGTACCTCCGGGCGGTACACCGGGGCTCTCCCCGTCTCGAGCGCGAGACCTTCCTGTATCTCTACGGCGCCTTCCTGCCGGGTTCGGGTCTGCGCGTGCGCGGTGCCTTCGATTTCGACGTCTATACCGAGCGATTCCGTTCGGACCGTCCCGACGACCCGGATTCGGAGGTCGAGATCTACATACCCGTGGAACCGTCCGGTAATCCGTCGACGGAATAGCGAACAGCATCAAATCCCCCCGCCCCGAGGATCAGCTCCGAGTAGGTTCGGCTCTCTATGGCGGTTTCCGGCACCCCGGCCAGGGCCAAGGCCGCCCTCAAGCCCGCACGGGCGGTCTCCACGGCCGCCGGGCTGTCCGCCGGGAGCAGGCGCTCGATCTCCAGGAAGGAGCCCGCGCCCTCGACGGAAAGGATCTCCAGGGTCATGCCCTCGTACTCGTAGGCCGCGCCCGTCTTCCGCTTGTCGAAGTAGGGCTCGCATCCCACGCGCTGGACGAATTCCCGGAACACCTCGGGGTCCGAGATCTCGAACTCCCTCTCCCGGTTCACCTCGCATCCGGCCTCGACGCGTTTGGACTTGAAGGTCACCACGAAGGAGGATCCCTCCGAACGCACCCGGAAGCCCCGGGTTCCGCGGCGCTCGCGCCATCCCGGGCCATGCCAGTAGGAGTCGCTCTTGTCCACCTTCTTGACGAACCGCGCGAAGGACGCCACCTGCCGCTCCACGGCCTCCGGGTCCTCGATCCGGGCCTTGAGCTCGACTTCAACCATTTCTAGGCCCTCATCCGCAGGACCGCGGGGTCGTACCCCTCGGGAGGCTCGAAGCCCAGGAGGCGGGCGCAGGTCGCCGCCAGGGAGCTGATGCCCAGACCGGCCTCGAGATCCTCCTCGTACTCCCCCTTGCACTCGGGATCATAGATCACGCAGGGAACGGGATTCAGGGAATGGCTGGTCTTGGCCCGGGGGCTGCCGTCGGACTTGCGGGTCACCTGCCCGGTCTTCTTGTCGTGCTCGTACATATCGTCCGAATTGCCGTGGTCCGCGGTGAGGACCAGGATTCCTCCGGCCTTCTCCACCGCCGCGCGCAGGCGCCCTATCTGCAGGTCCATGGCCTCCAGAGAGCAGACCACGGCGGGGAACACGCCGGTGTGGCCGACCATGTCGCCGTTGGGGAAGTTCACCCGGATGAAGCCGTATTTCCCGGATGGTATCTCCACAAGGAGCCGGTCCGTTATCTCCGCGCACTTCATCCAGGGTCTCTGCTCGAAGGGCAGGCGGTCGCTGGGGATTTCCACGTAGTCTTCCAGGGCTTCGTCGAACTTCCCGGTGCGGTTGCCGTTGAAGAAGTAGGTCACATGCCCGAACTTCTGGGTTTCCGAGATGGCCAACTGGCGCACCCTGGATCCGGCCAGGTATTCCCCCAGGGTCCGGTCGATGGAGGGCGGCTCCACGAGGTACTGGGCGGGAACATGGAGATCCCCGTCGTATTCCATCATCCCCGCGTACTGCACCCTGGGCCGCCGGACGCGGTCGAACTTGTCGAAGTCGTCGTTTTCGAAGGCCGCCGTGATCTCCAGGGCCCGGTCTCCCCGGAAGTTGAAATAGACTACCGAGTCCCCGTCCTCGATGGATCCGACGGGCTTGCCGCCCTCGGTCACCACGAATTCCCGGAGATCCTGGTCGATGATCGAGGGCTTCTCGGCCCGGTAAGCCAGGACGGCCTCCCGTGCGCTGGCGAAGGCACGCCCCCGCCCCAGCACGTGGGCCTCCCAGCCGCGGCGTACCATCTCCCAGTCCGCCCCGTATCGGTCCATGGTGATGTACATGCGCCCGCCGCCGGAGGCCACCCGATAGTCGAGGCCCCGGGACTTGAAGCCCGACAGGAAGGTTTCGAAAGGATCCAGGTATTCCAGGGCGCTTTGCTCGCCCACATCCCGGCCGTCGAAAAGGGGGTGTATCCGGACTGCCTTGACCCCTTCCTCCGCGGCCCGGCTTATCATCGCCCGGAGGTGGTCGAGGTGGGAGTGCACGTTTCCGTCGGAAAAAAGGCCGATGAAGTGGAGTCTGCCGCCCGAAGCCTTCACGTTCCCGGTAAGGCGTTTCCAGGTATCGCCCTTGAAGAGGGCTCCCGTCTCGATGGAGGCGGAAACAAGCTTGGCGCCCTGGGCAAATACCCTGCCGCAGCCGATGGCGTTGTGACCCACCTCGGAATTGCCCATATCCTCATCGCTGGGAAGGCCCACGGACTTGCCATGGGCCTTGAGCTTCGTCCGGGGGCAGGAAGCCTCCAGGGAACGGAACTGGGGCATCAGGGCGCGGGCCACCGCGTCCCCCTCTTCGTAGGCGCCGTAGCCGACGCCGTCCATGACCACGAGGACCACCGGTCCCCTCCGTCCCTTCCACCTCGGGTCGCGTTTCAGGGAGTCGATCATATATCCTCCTAGGATTCAGCGGACCGGGGTCATTCCCCGAAGTACTCGATCAGGGTCTTGACGGGTAAGCCCTCCAGGACCCGGTCATAGTGGAGGAACGGAAGGCCGATCACGCAGAATACGCCCACAGGATCGGCTCCGGCCTCGGAAAGCAGGTCCGCGGCGGCCCGGAGGGTCCCCCCGGTGGCGACAAGGTCGTCCACGATCAGGACCCGGCCCTTCGGCGGGATGTCCTCGGCATGCATCTCGATCTCCGCCTGGCCATATTCCAGGGAGTAGGACTTGCAGACCGTCCGGCCGGGCAGTTTCCCCTTCTTCCGCACCAGGATCAGGGGAAGCCCGAGCCTTTGGGCGAAGGGGGCCGCGAAGAGGAAGCCCCGGGATTCCACCGCCGCGACGGCGTCGATCCGTTCACCCTTGTAAAGTTTGATCATGGAATCCACGCAGTGCCCGAAGGCAGCGGGATTCATGAGGATGCTCGTGATGTCGTAGAAGAGGATGCCTTTCTTGGGGAAGTCGGGCACTTTTCGGATGGCGTCGTCGAGGTTGAATCCCTGTGCCATGATGCTCCTCGGGATGGGTCAGAAATCCAGCGCCGCCGAGAACCAGGCGGCGGCGGCCGCGGATCCCGATCCGATGTCGAGATCCTGGCCGGAGAGAGAAACGTCCGTGTCCTTGAGGGAGGCCTTCAAGCCCTCCACGCCCCTCGAACCCGGGGATCGGAAGAACGCCGCCCTTCGGCCCGCCAGGTTGATGCCCCGGAACAGCCTCCGGAGTTCGGCGTAGGAGGGAGAGTCCGGAGTCCGGGCGCCGAGCACGAACAGACGGGAGGCCAGGACCTCCGAGACGGTCACGGACGATGCGGTCCGCATGCGCACGGGGATTCCGGCCGCTTCCGCCTGCTTCGCCATGTCCCGTGCCGCCTGGGCGAGATCCTCCGCGGTATCTTCATAGACGATCAAGGTTTTCGGTTTCATGTCTTTCACATTTTCATACTAGTACGGCCGCTACGGGCTGTCAACTCTCGCTTCCCGGGCCGCGGCGCGGCGGGCCCGGGAGGCGCGGATGACCGCGTCCAGGGTCCCGACGCCCACGGAAAGCAGGGCCGCAGTCCCGATGGACGCCAGGATCTCGGGGGTCGTGGGCTTGTAGGAGTACTCGCTTTTCAGCGGCCAGGGCGCGTAGTACGGATCGTACCCCGACCGGGCATAGCGGGCGAGATCGAATCCCAGGTTCGCGTAGAACAGCATGATGGGAAAGGCTCCGAACGAGACGATCTCGAATCGGCGCAGGCCCGTAAGGAAGGGGGACCGGTCTTCCTCCACGAAAGCCCCGGGCAGGGCGCCGGGGGCGGCCGTTTGGGCCGCCGCCGTCCCGGCCGCGGGTGCGGCGGAGCTCGGGGACGGGTCGGGAAGAGCCGTCTGGCCGAAAACGGGGAACTCCCCGGCTATCGACAGCAGGGCAGCCGCCGCAAGAGCGAGCGCCCGATTCCGCGGCTTCACACCGGCTCCCTCGGACCGAACAGGACGGTTCCCAAGCGCAGGAGTGTTGCTCCCTCCTCGACGGCCGTCTCGAAGTCGTTCGACATGCCCATCGACAGGGTATCGAAACCCGGAAATGCCCGGGCCGCCTCGATCTCCTCGAACAAGGACCGGAGGGCGCGGAAGGAGGACCGGATGGCATCCTTGTCTTCCGTGTAGGGCGCCATGGTCATGAGGCCCCGCAATCGGAGGTTCACCAGATCGGGCAGCCGGGCGCAGGCCTCCAGCGCGGAGCCCCGGTCCGGGAAGCCGCTCTTCGACTCCTCCCCGGTATGCAGTTCCAGCAGGACTTCCAGGGTCCGCCCCGCGGCAGAGGAGCGCTTGTCCAGCTCCCGGAGGAGGTCGGTGGAATCCGCGGACTCGACACAGCGGAAGAGTTCGACGGCCTTCTTGACCTTGTTGCCCTGCAGGTGGCCGATCATGTGGACTTCCGCATCCGGGCGCTCGGAAAGGAAGGCGGGGAATTTTTCCTGCGCCTCCTGGACCCGATTCTCCCCGAACAACCGGATCCCCGCGTCGTAGGAGGCCCGGACGGCCGCGAAGGGATGGAACTTGGTCACTGCAAGGATGCGGATTTCCCCCGGCTCTCGCCCGGATCTCTCCGCCGCCCGCTCGACCCGCTCCCGCACCCGGAGGATTCTGTCTCCGACGAATCCGTATTCCGTCATCGTCCTTCCCTTCCCTGCGGTCCCTCTCGGTTTTTCGTACTTCGCCTCACTCGACCTGGAGGACGCTGCTCGTCTCCCGATCGTTCCCGGCGTAATCGGACACGATGAGTACGAATGTTGTCCGTCCCCGGGCCAGCAGGAAACTTCCCAGTCGGAGCCTCCCGTCGGTCAGGAAAAACGACTCCGAATCCAGACGAGCGGAACCGAAAAACCGGAACCGACCGGATTCCGCCCGGGCGGCGTCGTACAGGTACCGGACGACCTCCTTCCCGTCGATGAGGAGGCGGATGGAATAGGGAGCCCGGGGCCGCGAGTCCGCGGAGGATAGAGGATCCTGGATGTCCGCGATCACTTCGTACGTGCCCTGCCGTACGATCCGGGTTTCCCCCAACGGCAGGAACCGGCCCCCGGAGGACAGGTGGACTCCCCGCACGAGGGGAACTCGGTCGTCGCGGACCGGCGGCAGGAGAACCTGGGGATTGAGATACTGCCGCTTGATCCGGTCGTAGAGGGTGAAAACGGCCTCCCTTCCGGAGTGGAACCCGGAAACCCCTGCCTTGCCGAGGATATCGCCGGAGGATACCGCCCGAAGGTAGTGCGGCAGGCTGCCACGTTCCATCCTGCCGTACACGCTGATCATTCCGTCCGGGTGGCTCAACGCCACGAAGCCTCCCAGGGGACACGGCAAGCCGGAAGGCAGCCTGTCGCCGTCGAATAGGAAGCTTATTTCACCCGCGGAGGCGGCCCGTACCTGCGCCGCCTCGGGACCCGTCGTCATCGAGGGGTAGAAACGCCCCGCGTGGAAGCTTCCGAAGGGCACCGTGGGGACGCCTCCGGAAACGGGCCACTCCAGCGCACCCAGACCTGCGGCCGGGACTGCGAGGGCCAGGAGGATTCCGAACATTCTCCGTACGGTCCGTCCCATCATTCCTCCGAGATGTCTATTCTCCCGAGGACGTCCCCGGTTCCCAGGAACAGGCTGCCGTCCAGGAACCGCGACCAGAAGGCTCCCCCGGGCAGTGAATACGAGAAGATGACCCGGGCAGGCGGCTCGAAACAGACCACCGTGCTTGTCCGGGCCGTCCGGGCGAAGAGGTATTCCAGGCCCCGCGGGGCGTCCGCGGCCAGTTCGAAGCTCTGGGCGCGCACGGGAATCGTCGATTCCCTGCCGGTTTCCCGATCATAGACCGCGATTCCCTCCGACTGGCGGTAGAGGACGTAGCGTCCATCCCGGGTGAAGCGTACGGTCACGGGTTCCCGATAGTCGCTTTCCAGGTACTTGTGGTACTGGACCTTGAATGCTCCGCCTTTCTTGACCAGGAGGATGAAGCGCTGACGGTCCGCGCCGCAGACTGCCGCGATGGCGTCTTCCCGGGGATCCAGGGCCACCCCCAGGACGACCTCGATCCGGCTTCCGCCGGGAACGAAGCTGAGGACGGTCCGGCCCCGGGAATCCACGCACTCGATGCCTCCGTCCAGCATCCCGGCCACGGCCAGGGATTCGGAGGCGTCAAAGTCGGTGACCTTGAACGGAAAATCGTACGACCACAGGAGTGCGCCCTCCGGGGAATACTCGGAAACGGCGTCCATCTCCGGGGAAATCAGGAAGAGGCGTCCGGACCGGAAGAAGGGCCACCCCTCGGCCTGGATCCGGAACTGCGGCGTGCCGGTCGAACCGAATGCCTCCAACCGGGAGGACTGCCGCGCATAGGGGATGATCCGGGCGTCTGAAACGGCCGCGTCGAAGGCGGTGCCCCGGGACCATGCGAGAGTCCCGTCCAAGGTCACCGACCCGTACCGGCCGCCCAGCTGGAACGACAGCGTCCTCTCCGGGTTGGAAGCGGGGGCGGGATCGGCGTCCCGGGACGCCGGGACGGCCCAGGAGGGATGCAGGGATAGCTCCCTGCGAAGGGGCGGGGCTGCGGCGAAGAAATACAGAAGGAACCCGAAGGCGATGAGCGCGTACAGCAACCTGTTCGGACGTTCGTCTACATCCCGCATCGCGGCCTTTCCAAATTCGGTTAATCTTTCCAGGGCGTTCTCAATGGTATATAGTATAGCCTTCCGATGTCAACCGAACCTTTGCCGACAACGCGCGGGGGAGTTACCGATGGATCTCGAGGACCTGTACCGGGAAGCCCGACGGGCTGCTGAGAACTCCTACTCGCCCTACTCGAAATTCCGGGTGGGAGCCGCCTTGCTGTGTTCGGATGGAACCGTGGTCACCGGGGCCAATGTGGAAAACCGATCCTTCGGGCTTACGATCTGCGCGGAGCGGAGCGCCGTCACCGCGGCCGTTTCATCCGGGCGGAGGCTGTA
>JBFZER010000235.1:0-19540 GCA_041306765.1 Spirochaetota bacterium
TGAACACGAAGTACGGGATCGTGGACACGACCCATATCCTGTTCATCGCCGCGGGGGCCTTCAACGTCTCAAAGCCCCAGGACCTCATCCCCGAGCTCCAGGGCCGTTTCCCCATCCGGGTGGAGCTGGACGCCCTGTCCGCCCAGGATTTCCGGCGCATCCTCACGGAGCCGGAGAACGCCCTGACCCTCCAGTATCGGCAGCTTTTAGGTACGGAGGGGGTGGAGCTCGTGTTCGAGGACCAGGCAATCACGAGGCTTTCGGAGATCGCCGCCCGGGCCAACTCCCAGGCGGAGAACATCGGAGCGCGCAGGCTGCAGACGGTGATGGAGCGCCTGCTGGAAGAGGTTTCCTTCACGGCCCCGGAGAAGTCGGGAACCCGGGTGATCGTCACCCCGGACTTCGTGGAGGAGCGGTTCAAGGACGTGTTCGAGAAGCCGGATCTGGCGAAGTACATACTGTGAGCGCCGATCCGCGGCGCGGATCGGCGGCAACGAAGCCTTCGGCTTCGTCGATGAGGCCCAACTGGCTCACCGGCGGCGGACAGGAGAGGGCGGATAAACCTTCAATCCTGGAGGATTTCGTCCGATCTACTAAACAGGGTTTTCGGTGTTCGGAAACCGAGGCACGGAACGGAACGAGGTGAACGGAATGTTCGAGGGTAACGCGTTCGGAAAGACGGTGAACCTGCTCCAGCGATCCATGGATGTGGCGCTCCTGCGCCGGGACGTGATCGCGGACAACATGGCCAACTCGGAGGTGCCCAACTTCAAACGCTCGGACGTGAATTTCGAGGCCGCGCTGAAGCGCGCCCTGGACTCCGAGAACGTGAGGCCCCTGCTGGACCTGGCCGTGACGGACGAGCGTCATATGCCGCTGTGGAGGCCCAAGGACTACCGGGCCGTGGAGCCCCGGAGGGTCCTGGACTACCTTTCCACGTCCAAGAACAACGGGAACAACGTGGACCCCGAGCAGGAACTCATGGCCTCCCTGCAGAACCAGCTCATGTACACCCTGATGGCCCAGGCCGTGAACTTCGAGTTCCAGCAGGTCAATCTGGTGTTGAAATGATGGAAGGAGACCGGAATCAGGAACCAGGAGTCAGCCGCGAACCCCGACGGCAGTGGAACCAAACCCATCCGCGGCCGCGGGGAGGGCTCTCTGACTCCTGTCGCCTGATTCCTGACTCCCCCGAGGAGAAGATATGGGTCTTTTCAGTTCGATAAACATAGCCGCCACGGGGATGTCCGCGGAGAGGCTCCGGTCCGACGTCATCGCGGACAACATCGCCAACGCCAGCACGACCCGGACCCCCGAGGGCGGACCGTTCCGGCGCAGCCGGGTGGTTCTCCGTCCCCGGGTGGACCAGCCGTACTTCCGCCTGCCCTTCCTGCCCAAGCAGTGGGACAACGGGGTGGGCAGGGGTGTGCGGGTATCGGAGGTGCAGAAGGACCAGTCCACGCCCACACGCCTGGTCTACGATCCCACCCACCCGGACGCCATTCAGAGCGGTCCTCGGGCGGGCTACGTGGAGTATTCCAACGTGAACATCGTGACGGAGATGGTGGACCTCATCGCCGCCTCCCGCGCATACGAGGCCAACTCGGCCATAATAAACGGTTCGAAGTCCATGTTCCTCAAAGCCCTGGAGATCGGGAGGTAGTGAATGGCGGTGAACAATCTTCTGCCCGTGGACATCGCGTCCGGAGACCTGATCCGGCTTGCGCGCACCAGTGCTTTCCACTACACCTCCTCCGGCCAACTCGGAGACGGCGCGGCCGCGAAAGGTCCTTCCTTCGAGGACGCCCTGCTCAAGGCCATGGACGGCGTCAACGCCTATCAGACGGAGAACACCTCCCTGGTACAGCAGATGCTGGTGGACCCGGATTCCGTGGATGCCCACGACGTGACCCTGGCCATGAGCCGGGCCAACATGTCGTTGAACATAGCCCGCTCGGTGCTGGACCGCGTGGTCCGGGCCTGGAGGGATTTGATAAATACGAGGTGAACGGTGAACGGTAAACGGTGAACGGGAGTGCCTGCGGATATAGGAAGAACCGGACGCATAAGCGGATGCCGGTCCCCGCTCGGTCGCCCCGTTTCCGTTTCCTGACCACCGTCCACCGATCACCGTTTTCGTTCATCTAACTTGGGAGGGGAACATGAACGAATGGATGAAGAAATTCTTCGAACAGCTCAAGGCCCTGTGGTCCAAGTGGACCCTGGTGCAGAAACTCATCCTCGCGGGCATCGTGCTGGCCGCGGTGGTGGGAACGGTGTTCCTGTTCCGGGTTTCGAGCGCGCCCACCATGGTTCGCCTCATCTCCACGCCCATCAAGACGGACGATGAGCTTCGGCTCATCACCAGCCGGCTGGACGAGGAGCGCATACCCTTCGAGGTGGGGGAGGGCAACGTCCTGTACGTCAAGGACGAGAAGATCCGCGCCCAGGCCAACGCCGTGCTCCTTCGGGAGGATCTGATCCCCAAGGGTACGGATCCCTGGTCGGTGTTCGCCATCGACCGGTTCACGGTCACGGATTTCGAGCGGAACGTGAATCTCCGGCGGGCCATCGTCCAGGAGGTGCGCCGCCACATCGAGAGCCTCGGGGACGTGGACAAGGCCAACGTGGTGATCGAGATTCCGGAAAAGGAGCTGTTTTCCCAGGACCAGAACCCCGTCACGGCCAGCGTCATCCTCTATCCCAAGCCGGGCAGCGACATCACGGCCAACAGGAAGAAGCTCGAGGGAGTCCAGAAGATCATCCAGTTCGCCGTGGCGGGCCTGGCGCCGGAGAACATCGTCATCACGGACCAGAACGGGGTCATACTCAACGATTTCGCGAGCATGGCCGGCCTCGACCGGATCGATCTGACGAAACGGGAGCAGCAGCTCATACAGCGGCTGGAGACCCAGTACCGCGCGGCGGTCCTGCGGTCCCTGCAGCAGATCTACACCGAGGACCGCGTCCGGGACCTGAACATCAAGATCGACATGGACATGAGCAAGAAGTCCATCCAGACCGAGGAATTCTTCCCCTTCACGGTTCGTCCGGACAACCCGACCACTCCCTACGACGATTCCGAGATCGTCCCTTCCGTGACCCGATCCACCAGCGAAACCAGGTATGAATACCAAGGCACGGGGTTCAATCCCGAGGGTCCCGCGGGTGCGGAAGGACAGACCGCTCCGGCGTACAAGGATCTCCAGAACATGGTGGGAAAGGCCACCCAGACGCAGTCCCTGCGCAACGAGGAGATCAACAAGCGGAGCATCGATGAGGACCGCTCGCCCAGCATCGACCGGGTCACGATCTCCGTGAATATCGATGGGGTGTGGGCCCGGAAGATCGACGAAAAGGGCCGGCCAGTGATACGCCCCGACGGCGGGATAGAGCGGGAGTACGAAGCGATCCCCTCCACGGAGCTCAAGGCGGCGGAAGCCCTCATCCAGAACGCGATCGGGTACAACCGCGCCCGGGGGGACTCGGTAACGGTCCAGAACATCCGCTTCGATCGCACCGCCCAGTTCCGGGCGGAAGACGAGGAGTTCCTGCGCCGGCAGCAGGTCAGCCAGATAATTCTCTTTAGCCTCATCGGACTGGCCGTTCTCATGGTATCCTTCATAGTGTTCCGCCTGGTTTCCCGCGAGCTCGAGCGCCGCAGAAGGCTGGCGGAGGAGAAGCGAGCCCTGGAGGCCCAGATGCTCCGGGAGAACGCGATACGGCAGGCGGAGGAGCAGAGCATCGAGGTGTCCATGTCCGTGGAGGAGAGAAAGCGTCTGGAACTCCAGGAACACGCTATCAACATGGCCAAGGAGCACCCCGAGGACGTCGCCCAGCTCATCCGGACCTGGCTGAGGGAGGAATAAGCCATGGCCGCTCAAGCTCAAACCCAGGCCCAGGCCCAGCCGCGGGGAAGGGGAGGCCAGACCGCTGCGGCGGGAGCCGCCTCCGCCCCGACCAAGAAAACCATGAAGGTCAAGGACATGAACGGCCGGCAGAAGGCCGCCATCTTCCTGGTCACCCTGGGCAGCGAGATCTCCGCGGAGATCTTCAAACACCTGCGGGAAGACGAGATCGAGACCCTGACCTTCGAGATCGCCCGGCTGGACACGGTGGAGCCCGAGCAGAAGGACCAGGTCCTCATGGAGTTCCAGGAACTCATGATGGCCTCGGAATTCATCTCCTCCGGCGGCATCGACTACGCCCGTGAACTCCTGGAAAAGGCCCTGGGTTCCCAGAAGGCCATCGACATCATCAATCGGCTCACCAGTTCCCTGCAGGTGCGCCCCTTCGATTTCATCCGGAGGACGGACCCCGCACACCTCCTGAACTTCATCCAGCAGGAGCATCCCCAGACCATATCGCTTATCCTGGCCTACCTGGAGCCCGGCAAGGCGGGGTATATCCTGCAGAAACTACCTCACGAGATCCAGTCGGACGTGGCCCGGCGCATCGCGACCATGGACCGCACGAGCCCGGAAGTCCTCCGGGAGGTGGAGAGGGTCCTGGAAAAGAAGCTCTCCACCCTGTCCAGCGAGGACTTCACCGCCGCCGGCGGCGTGGACTCCATCGTGGAGATCCTGAACCTTGTGGACCGGACCACGGAAAAGGGGATCATCGAGAGCCTGGAGGAGGAAAACCCCGAGCTCGCGGAAGAGATCAAGAAGAAGATGTTCGTGTTCGAGGACATCGTCCTGCTGGACGACCGGTCCATTCAAAAGGTATTGCGCGAGGTGGACGGACAAGAGCTGGCAAAGGCCCTCAAGGGGGTGGACCAGGAGGTCCAGGAGAAGATCTTCAAGAACATGTCCAAGCGGGCCGCAACGATGCTCAAGGAGGACATGGAGTACATGGGCCCCGTGCGCCTGAAGGACGTGGAGGAAGCCCAGCAGAAAATCGTGTCCATCATACGCCACCTCGAGGAAACCGGCGACATCGTCATCTCCCGGGGAGAGGGCGACGAGCTGGTTCAGTAAGGAAGGTCGACCATGGCGAAAACCGTCTTCCGCCCCCAGGAGATCATCCCGCTCACCTCCAAGTACGTGCTGGACGGCCCGGATTCCGGGAACGCCCAGGCCGGGGGCTGCGCCGAGGAGACCCTTCCCCTGGAGGAATACCTGGGGCCCACCGCCGACGACCTCCGCCGGGAGGCGGAGGCCTTCAAGGCCAACTGGGACAAGGAAAAGGAGACGATGATCGCCTCCGCGCGCGCCGAGGCGGACGCCATCGTGAAGAAGGCGGAGACCGCGGCCTTCGAGGAAGTGAAGCGCCGCACGGATCAGGCCCAGAAGCTCAAGACCCGGGCCGAGGAGGAGGCCACCGCCGCCGTGGAAACTGCGGAGGCCCGCATCCGGGAACTGGAAGTCCAGGCCAAGGAGCGCATCGATAACGTTCACAAAGAAGCGTTCCGTAAGGGATTCGACGAGGGCCGGGAGGACGGGTACAAGGAGGGCAAAGCCGAGGTCGAGCGCCTTACCGGACGCCTCCACGCTGTCATCGAGAGGGCCTTGGACAAACGCGGGGAAATCCTGGAGAAGACAGAGGCGGAGATCGTGGAGCTCGTGCTCCTGGTGGCCAAGAAGGTGGTGAAGGTCATCTCGGAGAACCAGAAGAACGTGGTCGTGCAGAACATCGTCCAGGCCCTCCGCAAGCTGAGGACCCGCAGCGAGGTCACCATCCGGGTGAACCTGGCGGACCTCCAGCTCGCATCGGAGCACGCCAAGGATTTCGTGGCCATGGCCGAGAACGCCAAGCACATCCAGATCGTGGAGGACACGACGATCGACAGAGGCGGGTGCATCATCGAGACGGACTTCGGGGAGATCGACGCCCGGATTTCCAGCCAGCTCCACGAGCTGGAGGAGAAGATCCTGGACATATCTCCCATCAAGGCCCGCGGAAAGCCGACGGCCTAGGGCGCGGACGATGGAAAACCTGTCGAAATACCTGTCCGTAATCGACCGCACGGATCCCATCAAGTACACGGGGCACGTGACCAAGGTCCAGGGGCTCCTCGTGGAATCCCACGGCCCCCGGGCCGTGATCGGGGAGGTCTGCAAGATCCTCATTCCCAAGACCGACCGGGCCGCCTTCGCGGAGGTGGTGGGGCTCCGGGACGAGGCCGTCCAGCTCATGTCCTATTCGAACCTGGACGGCATCGAGGCGGGCTGCACCGTGATCGCCACGGGCGACCTATTATCCGTGCCGGTTTCGAAGAAGCTTCTCGGCCGGGTCCTCGATTCCATGGGGCGGCCCGTGGACGGCAAGGGCGACATCGTCTCCGATCGTTTCTACCCCGCCGTCGCCCAGCCTCCCAACGCCCTGACCCGCAGACGGATCGCAAAGCGCATCGTGACGGGGGTCCGATCCGTGGACGGCCTTCTGCCCCTTGGCAAGGGGCAGCGCATCGGAATTTTCGCCGGCTCCGGGGTCGGCAAGTCCACCATTCTGGGCATGGTTGCCCGAAACACGAACGCGGACGTCAACGTCCTGGCGCTGATCGGGGAGCGGGGCAGGGAAGTACGGGAATTCCTGGAGAACGACCTGGGGGAGGAGGGTCTGGCCCGCTCCGTGGTGATCGTCTCCACCGGCGATACGCCGCCCCTCGCCCGCCTACGCGGAGCCTACGTCGCCACGGCCGTGGCCGAATACTTCCGGGACCAGGGTCTGGACGTCATGCTCCTGTTCGACTCCGTCACCCGCTTCGCCCGGGCCCAGCGGGAGATCGGCCTTGCCGTCGGGGAGCCGCCCACCACCCGGGGGTACACCCCCAGCGTCTTCGATTCCCTCCCGCGGCTCCTGGAGCGCTCCGGAGCCTCCGACACGGGGACGATCACGGGGATCTACAGCATCCTCGTGGACGGCGACGACATGGACGAGCCCGTCTCCGACACGGTCCGGGGAATCCTGGACGGGCATATCGTGCTGGAGCGCAGGCTGGCGGAGCGATTCCAGTACCCGGCGGTGGGAGTCCTGAAGTCCATTTCGCGCCTTTCCAACGCGGTCACCGGCCCGGTCACACAGAAGGCCATGGGCATCGTCCGGCGCCTCATGGCGACCTACGAGGAATCGGAGGACATGATCAACATCGGCGCCTACGTGAAAGGCACCAATCCGGCCATCGACGAGGCCATAGGGAAGCATGACGCGATCCGGGAGTTCCTGGTCCAGGGGATCGGCGAAAAGGCGCCCGTGACGGACACCCTGCGGCGGTTGGGAGACATAGCGGGCGTCGCCATTCCCGCGGCTGAGATCTCCCAGTATGCCGAGACGGCCCCTGCGAAGAGCCCGGCCGCGCCCGGCGCCGCGTCGCCCTCCGGCGCGCTTTCCGGCGGCGGTCCGGACGGGGTCGCCGTATGAAACGCTTCCGGTTCCGCCTGGAGAAGGTGCTGGAAGTCCGGGAGTACTACGAACGACTGGCGGAGATGAAACTTTCCGCCGCCGCCGGGAAGTGCGCCTTGCTGGAGCGGCGGCTGGTCGACAATGCCCATGCAACCCGGGAGGCGGCCCGCCAGCGATTCGCCGGAGGGCGGGAACTGTACAATATGCGCGCCGTAGAACTCTATGCGCAACGCCTGGCCTCCGAACGGGACAGGACCATGAAGGCCCTCGCCATGGCGGAGGTTGAACGCGAGTCCGCCCGGCAGGGATACGTGTCGGCCAGCAAGGAAAAGAAGCTCCTTACCAAGTTGCGGGAACGCCGCGAGGCGGAGTACTATCGCAGCGCCACCCGGGAAGAAGTCAAGATCCTGGACGACCTGTCCCGGATCGGCAAGAATATCGGTCGAGATGAATAAGGTGTAGAGGTACCGCGATGCCTGCTTTCGGGAAACCCCGCGTCCTGGGACGCATACTCGTGATGTTGGCGATAATCCTTGCCCTGGTCCTGGGCGGGCTCGTCTGGTTCGATTTCCTGGGCCTCCTGGACCTGAAGGACCTGTTCGCTCCCGCCTACCGGCTGATCGGGCTTCCCGCCCGAAGTCCCGGCGCCCTGCCCCAGGATTCCCTGACCCTTCTGGAGGACGAACGCACGGCCAAGCTCTACGAGGCCCTGGACGCTGTCCGGGAAGAGCTGGATACCCGATCCGGGTCCCTGG
This sequence comes from Spirochaetota bacterium, assembly GCA_041306765.1. GTDB lineage: Bacteria > Spirochaetota > Spirochaetia > Treponematales > UBA12059 > JAAYUR01. Next base: position 8,100 of record JBFZER010000235.1, read on the forward strand.
ATGAGAGGGAGGCGGAAATCTCCCGGATAGCCCAGGAACTGGAAGAACAGCGGAAAGCGCTGGAAGATAAAGAAAAATCGTTCAACCAAACGGTCGAGTCTATCGAGAATAGAAAGGCGAACGTCGAACAGAATGCCCGGTACCTGTCGGGGATGCCGCCCAAGAACGCCGTCGCCATCCTGGAGTCCATGGACGACCAGATGGTCATCGACGTGCTCCGGGCGGTGGAACGGCAGGCCCAGGAGGCGGGGCAGGATTCGGTGGTGGCCTACTGGCTGTCCCTGATGAAAGCCCCGCGTTCCGCCGCGATCCAACGGAAGATGGCGTCGAAGCCCGAACAGCTCGACTGACCTTCCGCGCGGCGGCTCCGGTTCCGGTCGACGGAACGAAAGGAGAGCGCCGCGCCTATGCAGGCAGCCTCTATAAACGTACAGCCCGCGCCCCAAGCCCCCCAGACGGGCGGCCCCCGCGAGTCGAGCCCCGCGAACGCCGGGCTGGAATCCCGGGGCGGCCTGTCATTCCAGGCGATCCTTTCCCGGAGCCTGCGGGACTCCCTCTCACCGGAGGATCGCGCCGCTCCGAAATCGAAACCGGCCGGGGAGATGAGGCAGGGGGCCGCGGCAAAAGGATCAAACGGAAAGACCTCCGGGAACCCCGAGGCCGAAGGGTCTGTCGGGAGCGGCGAACCGCGGAGGTCCAGTGCCGCAGGCTTGCGGGGCAATTCGAAAGATGGACCTCCGAAGAATCTCGAAATCTCCGGCTCGGCCTGGGGACGGGCTGCGGAAGATGCGGAGGCCCTGCCCGGTTCGAAGGAGCTCTCCAGGCAGCCGCAGAAGACCGGGATCTCCCCGGAAGGCGCGGAACCTGCGGAAAACCGGCCGAAGGTCCGGGAGCGCAGGCAGGAAGCGTCCCCGAGGGCGGAGGAATCCGTCGCCCAGGCAATCGCGCCGAGCGTCCCGCGGACACCCTCTTCGGACCTCCGCGGCCACGATCCGGACGCCAAGGCGCCTGAATCCGCTTCCCTGGACCGGCGCAGGAACGACCGCAAGGATCCCAAGGTTTCCGTGCAGGACCTCAGGATGCGTCCCGGCGCCTCGGAATCCGAGACGGGCGGGGAGTCAAGCCGTCCCGTCGAACCCTCCTCCCCGGGTCGGGAGACGGCGCCCCTCGGGGGAAGGCCGGCGGAAGCTGCCGTCCCTTCCGAGCGAGCCGCCGCGGCCAAGCCCCAGGGGGGTATGTCCTTCTCCGACACCCTCGCCCGTCATCTCTCGGAAACCGGAGCCCAGGATATCGTCAAGGCGGCCCATATCGTCCTTCGGGACGGCGACGCGGGCATGATCCGTCTTCGCCTCGAGCCGGAATCCCTGGGGAACGTCAAGATAGAGCTGAAAATGACCGAAAAGAATATCACGGGGCGGATCGTCGTCGAGACGGACGAAGCCCGGAACGCCTTCGAGAAGAGCCTTTCGAACCTGCGGGACGCCTTCACGGCGGGAGGTTTCGAGACCGCCAGCCTGGAGGTCTCCGTGGGTGGAGGCCAGGCCGAAGGAGGAGGGGATCCCGCGGAACCTGGAGACGGACCCTTCTTCACGGAGAGGCTGAGAGATTTCGATCGAACCCTGCCCGCTGTCCCGGAGGTTTCGTACGGCAGGAACGGCACGGTGAACATATGGGCGTGACACGCAGAAGGCACGCGGTCGGTTCAGCCGATCGGCGGACGCGCAGCGATCTTAGGTTTGGAGGCCGATAGTATGGATTTATCCGCGATGATGAACCCCGCCGAGCTGAACCGGACTCAATTCGATGTGGATGCTTTCAACAAGTCCCTGAACGGCGGAAAGGCCTTCAAGCCCACCCTGGACAAGGATGATTTCCTGAGGATCCTCATCACCCAGCTTCAAAACCAGGATCCTACCAAGCCCATGGAGGACAAGGAGTTCATCGCCCAGATGGCCCAGTTCTCCTCCCTGGAACAGATGACCAACATGGGGCGGGAGTTCGCGAAGGTCGCCTCGGTGCTGCGGCTCGGGGAAGCTCAGAACATGCTGGGGAAGAACGTGGAGATCGTGGACGGCCAGTCCTCGGTCACCGGCACGGTCACCCAGATCGTACGGGGGGATTTCCCCATGGTAATGGTCAACGGAACCTTCTACGACCTCGATCAGGTCGAGAAGGTCATTAATTAGGAGGCCTCTCCATGATGCGATCGCTGTATTCCGGCGTCTCGGGCCTGCAGAACCACCAGGTCCGTATGGACGTGCTCGGACACAACATAGCCAACGTCAACACAACGGGATACAAGAAAAACCGTGTGAACTTCCAGGACCTCCTGTACCAGCAGATGTCCGGAGCCGCCCGCCCGAACGAAGAAGTGGGCGGAGTGAACCCCAAGGAAATCGGCCTCGGAATGTCGATCGCGTCGGTGGATACGATCCATACCCAGGGCTCCCTGCAGACCACGGGGGTGATGACCGATATCGCCATCCAGGGCAACGGATTTTTCGTGCTTCAGAAGGGGGATTCCCGCTTTTTCACCCGAGCCGGGGCTTTCGGCCTGGACCGGGACGGGAGGCTGGTGAACCCCGCCAACGGCTACCGGGTCCAGGGCTGGAACGCGCAGATCGTGAACGGGCGTGAGATCCTGAACACATCCGGCGCCCTGGAGGACCTGGTGATTCCCGTGGGATCCAAGGATCCCGCCAAGGCGACCGAGCAGGTATATCTGGCCTGCAACCTTGACAAGCGGGTCCCGGAGATCCCCGAAGGGGCCTCGGAAGAGACGATCCTTCGGGGGACCTGGCGGGTGGAGGAAAAGATCTACGACTCCTTCGGGATCGAGCACATCCTGCGCATAGAGTACACCCGGGTTCCCGGCCAGCCCAACCAGTGGAATGCCGCGGTGACCGTGGACCCCGAGGCCGCGACGGCCACAAACACCGCCGCCGCCCTGGGTGCGGTTCCGGAGGGAACGAACAACTTCATCGTGGAGTTCACCAACCTGGGAACCCTCCGCCGCGTGGCGGACGCCCAGGGAAACCAGAGTCCCGAGGAGGGAACCCTGGCCGTGAACATCGCCTTTGACGTGCAGGGGGCGGCGGCTGAGGAAGGAGCGGGTCCCGTACGGCAGACCTTCGCCTTGAATCTCGGAACCGCGGGGAGCGTGCGCAGCACGGTGACCCAGTTCGCCGAGGCTTCCAGCACCAAGGTGTTCGAGCAGGACGGGTACTCCATGGGTTACCTGGAGACCTTCAAGATCGACCAGTCCGGAATCATCACGGCGGTATACTCCAACGGGTCGAACCGGACCATCGGTCAGATAGCCCTGGCCAGCTTCACCAACCCCGGGGGACTCGAAAAGTCCGGAGAAACCAACTTCGTGCAGTCCAACAACTCGGGTCTGGCCGACATCGGGCCCTCCGGCATAGCCGGCAAGGGCAAGATCATCGCGGGTACCCTGGAGATGTCGAATGTGGACCTGGCCGAGCAGTTCACGGACATGATCGTCACCCAGCGCGGCTTCCAGGCCAGTTCCAAGACCATACAGACCAGCGATCAGATGCTCCAGGAGCTTCTGACGTTGAAGAGGTAAGGGGGAAGCAAGGAGTCAGGTGTCAGGAACCAGGAACCAGGGTAATATTTAGGCGCGGGTGAATTGAAATGATTCCACCGTCGTCTTTTGTGGCCGCTGTCGCCTGGCTTCTGACTCCTGTCGCCTTCAACCAGCATGATCGAACTCACCCAGCTTTCCGGCAAGACCTTCTGGATAAACCCGCATCAGATAGAATATATTGAGAAGAATCCGGACACCACGATGATCATGCTGTCCGGGAAACGGATCGTCGTCCTGGAAGGCGTCCCCGAGGTTCTGGGCCGGATCGTCGCCTATCGGCGGCAGATCGGGGCGTTCAAGAACGAGGAGTGAGTATGGACCTAGGTTCCCTGATCGGCCTGATTGGCGGATTCGCCTGCATCATCCTCGCGATGTATACCTCCGGAGGGCAGGTCGGGACGTATATCGACGTTCCCTCCGTGTTCATGACCATCGGCGGGTCCTACTGCGCCCTGCTCATCAACTACTCCCTCAAGGAATCGATCGGATTGTTCTCCATCATGGGCAAGTGCTTCCGGGTGGACGACTTCGGGGAGTCCAAGATCGTGGAGAAGCTCTACGAATTGGCCGAAAAGGCCCGACGCGAGGGCATCCTCTCCCTGGAAGAGGTGATCGCCGAACTGGACGACAAGTTCATGCAGGCGGGCCTCCGGCTGGTGGTGGACGGAACGGACGCCGAGATCATCCGAAACCTTATGGAGAACGAGCTGAACGCCATGAACGAGCGGCACGCCCGGTGGCTCAAGATGATCGACGCCTGGTCCAAGCTTGCCCCCGGATTCGGGATGCTCGGAACCGTGCAGGGCCTGATAGCGATGATGAAAAACCTCGAGGACAAGAGCCGTATCGGCCCGAACATGGCCGTCGCCTTGATCACGACCTATTACGGCGCAATCATGGCAAACTTCCTGCTCACGCCCATGATGGGTAAACTGGCTGCCAAGGACGCCATGGAATCCCGGCTGCGGGAGATGATCATCGAGGGCGTCCTGTCCATCCAGGCCGGCGACAATCCCCGGATCCTCCTCGTGAAGCTCACCTCCTACCTGGAGCCCTCGGAAAAGAAGGAACTCATCGACAAGTACGGCAAGGACTGATCATGGCCAAGAAACAAAGGAAGGAGATCGGGGGGGGCACCGGGGAGTGGATCGTGACCTACTCCGACATGGTGACCCTGCTCCTCTGCTTCTTCGTGGCCCTCTTCGACGTGACGGACGTGGACATCACCCAGATGCAGGTCCTCATCTCGTCCATGAACAACATCGGCATGGGCGCCTCCACGGGGGGCAACACCCTGTCGGTCGGCAAGCTCGCGGAGCTCGGCAACACCGTATCCACCCTGCCCTCCATGGAAAAGGGCCGGCTTCTGGCGACGGCCAAGAAAAAGGCGACGAGCCTCTTCCAGCCGGAGATAAAGTCCAACAAAGTGCGGATATCCACGGACGAGCGGGGCATCGTGATCTCCCTCGCATCCGATGCCTTCTTTCGCCCCGCCAGCGCGGACGTGAACATCGAGGAAACCCGCACCATGCTGGTGCGCCTCGCGGAGCTCCTGAAGAGCGACGACCTGGCGGGCCGGAAGTTCCGGATCGAGGGGCACACGGACGCGGTCGGCACGGATCCGGCCGGACCCTGGCGGTCCAACTGGGAGCTTTCCACCGCCCGGTCCCTGAACGTACTTCACTACCTTACGGACTTCGGGGCCGACGAACGGCGCTTCCAGGTGGCTGGATTTTCCGACACGGTTCCCATAGCCTCCAACGACACGGAGGAAGGCAGGGCGTACAACCGGAGGGTGGACATCATCATCCTGGATGCGGCTCACCTGTAGAAGGATCCGTTCTGCCCCGCTCCGCCGGGGTGGAGGAATTCGCGAAAGACCGGGAAATAATCCGCCGATCATTACATAGAGGATGTTCCCCCGCGGGAACCCGGGACCGCTCCGATGACGGAAGCAGGGGCAGCCCCGACGCAATTCGGAGGTGAGGAATGGGCGACAGCTTCGAAGATCAGGGCTTGAACCTCAACGAGGAGGGCGGGGCCGCCCAGGCTCCCGTGCGGGCCAAGGGGGGCGGGGCCGGCATACTCCGGCTTCTCATGTGGATCGGCATCGCCCTGGGAGCCGTCATCTTCGTGGTGACCGTGGTGATCGTGACCGTGAACATCATCAACAAGCAGGGCAAGCCCATGACCCAGGTGGCCTTGGGAGAGACCTATCAGCGCGCCACCCCCGAGTACGAGTATTTTACGACCATCGGCGAGATCCGCACCCGGACCACCGACGTGGAGCCTTCCTCCATCGTGGTGAAGATCAACCTGGGTTTCGAGAAGGGAGACAAGGACACGCCCACCATGCTCACCGCCCGGATCCACCAGATGAGGGACGAGCTGCGACGATACTTTTCCGCCACTACCGCCCAATACCTGGAACCCCGGAACGAGGAGCGGATCAAGGAAGAGATCCGGGAAAAGCTGAACAATATGCTGGCAAAGCCGGCCATCAAGGAAGTCCTGTTCGAGAAGCTGGACGTGATCAAGATGTAAAACCGGCCTTGAACGCCGGGACTTTTCATGCAATGATGGGACGCGGGAGGGGGAGGCATGACGGAAGTCCTGTCCCAGGATGAGATAGACCAGCTCCTCACGGCGATCAACGCGGGCGAGACCGACGTGGAGGCCATCCGGCCGACCACGGATTCCCGCAAGATCAAGATCTACGACTTCAAGCGGCCGGACAAGTTCTCCAAGGAACAGATCCGCACCGTCCAGATCATGCACGAGACCTTCGCGCGCCTCACCACGACAAGCCTCTCCGCCTCCCTGCGCACCCTGGTCCATGTCCACGTGGCCTCGGTGGACCAGCTCACCTACGAGGAATTCATCCGATCCATCCCGACTCCGACGACCCTGGCGGTGGTGAGCATGGATCCCCTGAAGGGCCAGGCCATCCTGGAGATCGACCCTTCCGTCACCTTCACGATCATCGACCGCCTCTTCGGAGGTTCCGGGGAAGGATCGAAGCTCAATCGGGAACTCACGGACATCGAGCACTCCGTCATGGAGGGCATCATCGTCCGTATCCTCGGAAACATGCGGGAAGCCTGGACCCAGGTCATCGACCTCCGGCCCCGGCTGTCCCAGATCGAGACGAATCCCCAGTTCGCCCAGATCGTTCCCCCCACGGAGATGGTGGTGCTTGTGACCCTGGAAACCAAGGTCGGCGAGATCGAGGGGATGATGAACCTCTGCATACCCTACCTTACGATTGAGCCCATCGTTTCCAAGCTCTCGGCCCAGTACTGGTACAGTTCCGTGCGACGGGGCGCCACTACGGAAAACCTGAACATCCTGAAGGAGAAGCTGTCCACCGTGGAGATTCCCGTGATCGCTGAGATCGGAAAGATCCAGGTATCCGTCCGGGACGTGCTTTCCCTGCGGGCGGGGGATACCGTCCGGCTCAACAACGTGAAGGTAGACGATCCTATGGTACTTAACGTCGGCAACAAGAAGAAGTTCCTCTGCCGCCCCGGCGTGATCGGCCGCAAGATGGCCGTCCAGATCACGAAGAAGCTGGAAGATGTCGGGCAGGAGGAGTTCGAGGAACTCACATCGGAAGAAGGAGAATCCTATGAGTGACGGCGCCTTGTCGCAGGAAGAGATAGACTCCCTCCTCGCCGGACTGGATACGGGTGGAGGCGGGGGCAAGGCGGCCGCCGCGTCCGGGTCCCAGGGCGGCGCGCCCGTCTCCCGGGAGGCCCAGTTCTTCAAGTCCATCCTGGAGGGCACCGCGGGTTCCCAGTCCCAGAACCTTTCCATGATCACGGGCCTCGAGGTAACCGTGGGATCCCCCCAGGTGGATCAGGTGCAACGGGACGCCGTCCTGCAGTCCGTGCCCGAGGAGGTCCTGGCGGTCCAGATCGACATGACCGGAGGGATTCCCGGGGAACACCTGTTCATCCTGTCCAAGGATACGGCCGTACGGATCGCCTCCTTGGCGAACAAGGACGATTCCCTGACGGATCTGGACGATATGGCCGTTTCCGCGGTATCGGAGTGCGTATCCACCCTGACCGGGACCCTGATCACGGTGTTCACCGACAGGACCGGCAACAGGAGCATCCAGTCCGCATCCGCGGAAGGCAGCTACGTCCCAAAGGCGATGGTGCGTCTTCCCTCGGGGGATTTCATCCGGGTCGTCTGGCCCGTGAATATCGGAGGGAAGCCGGAGCATTTCGTGGAAACCTTCTCCCTCCCCTTCGTTCGGGACGTGGTTGCTGCGGCGGGGGGCGGCGGACAGGCGCCCCAATCCGCCCAGGCGTCCATGGCCGCGGCCCCCTCCATGGGAATGCAGGGTATGAATATGGGAATGTACGCTCAGCAGCCCATGGGAGGCATGTTCGCGGGGATGGCGAATCCCCTGGGGGGGATGAGTCCGCCCAATGTTCAGCCGGTCCAGTTCGCCAACCTCGCCATGCAGAGTGTCCCTTCCGAAGCCGGAAACATCGGCCTGATCATGGACGTCTTCATGGAGATGACCGTGGAGCTGGGCCGCACCCGCAAACTCATCAAGGAAATCCTGGGAATGGGCGAGGGGACCATCATCGAACTGGACAAGCTCGCCGGCGAGCCCGTGGATATCCTTGTCAACCATAAGCTGATCGCCAAGGGCGAGGTTGTGGTCATCGACGAGAATTTCGGCGTCCGGGTCACGGAAATCGTCTCGCCCATGGAGCGCATGAGCGACATGAGCTAGGAAATACGGGGGGTGCCGGGATTGGGAAACCGTCCTCGGCAAGCCTCCGGGTCTTTGGGAAAATTCCACTTATTTCTCTTTCCCGCCAATATCTATTGCATTTCTGAATTCCGTGATGTAGAATATATCCCGGAGGGGAAACTGAAAATCTCGTATCGCGTCCTGTGCGCGGTGGCGGTCCTGATCGTGTCGCGCCCGTCGGCCTTCGCCCAGCCGAACCCGGGTGCGGACGGTTCCAAGGCCGTTCCGTCAACAGGACAAGGCCCCGCGGCACCCGCCGCGGAAAAAGACCTCGTACTGGCAGAATCTCCGGAAACGGCAAACGACGGGAACCGGAACGCCCTGTCCGGCTCCGCCTGGCCGTACTTCCTGAGGATGCTGCTGACCCTGGCGTTTGTCCTGGGGGCCATCTGGCTGACGTTCCGGCTCCTGCGCCGGGCCGGCCGGCCCAAGATCCCCGAGGACGCCTTCGTCCGGGTGCTCGCCTCGGCCCCCCTGGGGACCGGCCGCTGGCTGTACGTAGTCTCCCTGGGGGCCAAAGCCTTCCTGGTAGGAGCGACGGACTCGTCCATAAACCTCATCCACGAGGTGGAGGACGCAGAGCTCATCGACGAGATGAAGCTCCGCGCCGCGACCGCGCCGCAGGCCGAGAACCGGGATTTCAGCACCCTCCTTTCGGGCTTGCTCAAGCCCGTATCGAAGCATCGCGCCGATTCCGCGAAAGGGGTTCCGGGAATGGAATTCCTCGCGCGGCAGAGGGACCGGCTGAAGAAATTCTGAAGCCGTTCTCGGCGCACCGGGAGGGGAGATGCGCAACCGCCTCATGCTGGTCCTCGCGGCCGCGGTCTTCACGGGATTCCTGTCCCCGGCTTTCGCCCAGGATGCGGCCCCGTTCCCGACCGCGCCCCGGGATTCCGCGGTCAGCGTGCCGGTTCCGGGATCCGGAACCGCTCCCCGGGCAGGCACCGGGACGACGGGGTTCCCGGCTCCTCCTCCCGCCGTACCCTTCGTGGACCTGACCATACGGAATCCCCAGACCAACCGGGAAGTCGCGTTCTCCGTCCAGCTCCTCCTCCTCCTGACCGTACTGAGCCTTGCGCCCAGCATACTCATCCTGATGACCAGCTTCCTGCGAATCTCCATCGTCCTGGACTTCATCAAGCGGGCTCTCTCCCTCCAACAGGTGCCGCCCAACCAGGTTCTGCTGGGGATCGCGTTCTTCATGACCGTCTTCGTCATGTGGCCTACCCTGGACCAGATCAACCGCGAAGCCCTGACTCCCATGGTGGAAGGGCGGATGAACGTGTCCGAGGCCTACCGCGCCGGCGAGGCTCCCCTGAGGCTTTTCATGTACCGCCAGATGGAAGCGAACCCCGAGAACATACGGCTGTTCATGGCCCTGAGAGGGCTGGAGAAACCCGCGACCCTGGCGGACGTGCCCACCTTCGTCCTGATACCCGCCTTCATCCTCAACGAGCTCACCGTAGCCTTTAAAATAGGTATATATTTATATATACCATTTATAGTTATTGATATGGTTGTAGCCTCTACGCTCATGTCCATGGGCATGATCATGCTGCCCCCCGTCATGATATCCATGCCGTTCAAGCTGATCCTTTTCATCCTGGTGGACGGCTGGAACCTCATGACCCGGCAGCTCGTCGCTTCGTTCCGATAGGAGGAGGGCATGGATATTGGAGACGCGGTAAACCTGGTGCGGGGGGGGATCCTGGAGATCGTCATGATTTCGGCGCCCATTCTCATCGTAGCCCTGGTCGTGGGCCTCATCGTCTCCATCCTTCAGGCAACCACCTCGATCCAGGAACAGACCCTCACCTTTGTGCCCAAGATCGCGTCCATTCTGGCGGTCCTGGCCATCCTGGGCGGTTGGATGCTCGGGCATCTGGCGCAGTACACCCGGACCCTTTTCGAATTGATCCCTGCGGCGGCGAGGTAGTACGGTGTTCAACGAGATGCTGGACGGCGCCGACCTCTTCTTTCTCATCGCCGTGCGGGTCCTGGCCATGGTCGAGACCGCCCCCTTGCTGTCCAGCGACGGCATCCCCCAGGCGGCCAAGATAGCCCTGTCCGGCCTGACCGCCGCCGCGGTCTTCCCCTGGGTACAGGAAGCCGGGTATCCCCTTCCCGACACCCTCGGCCCCTACCTGGCCCTGCTGGCCGGGGAGGCCCTGCTGGGCGTCATCACGGGATTCTTCCTCGTCGCCGTCCAGGCGGCTTTCGTGACCGCAGGACAGTTTTTTTCCCTGCAGATGGGCTTCGGGGCCTCGGAAGTCTACGACCCCCTGGCGGAGATCGAGATCCCCCTCATGGGCCAGTACCTGAACATCGTGGCCATGCTGGTCTTCGTGCAGATCGGGGGCTTCCGCAACCTGTTCCTGATCGGGGTCCGGGGCTCCTTCCAGGCGATGAAGGCCGTGGACCTCGTGATCCGCCGGGATGGTTTCTTCGAGTACCTCTTCGGCGCCACCTCCCTGCTGTTCAAGAACGCCATGACCCTTGCCTTCCCGATCCTGGGAACCCTGATGGTAATCTCCGTGGCCATGGGCCTCCTGTCCAAGGCGGCCCCCCAGATGAACCTCCTGACCGAGGGCTTCCCCCTGAACATTGGCGTGGCTTTCCTCCTGCTCTTCGGATCCCTTCCATACCTCATGGAAGCCTTCGCCCGGCTCATCGATGCGGGATTCCTGGATCTTGCGAACATGCTGGGGGGGACGGGATGACGTACCGGGAGCTTCGATACCCCGCCTTCCGGCCTCCCGGCCGGTCTCCGTCGCCGGCGGACATCCACCTGCAGTGGTTCGCTTCCCCGGAGGAGGAGGGGCGTACCGAGGAGCCCTCGGAATACAAGCTCCGGAAAGCCCGGGAGGAGGGTCGGGTAGCGAAGAGCCAGGACCTCGTCGCGGCCATCGGCCTCTTGCTCACCGCGGTGACCCTGGCGATCCTGGCCCCCTGGATGCTGGCGACCCTGCGGGAGATGGTCGTCCGCTTCCTCCGGCTTTCCACGGAGTCGGACATCGTCACCGACGGCGCCCTGGCCGCCGGGCTTTTCTTCCGGTA
>JBFZER010000236.1:0-9729 GCA_041306765.1 Spirochaetota bacterium
GTCCTGTCGCGGTTTTCCGGCCAGGGAACGGAAATCCTCCGCATCGACGGATCCCGGTCCATTCCGGATATCGCCCGGGAAATACGGGATGCCGTCCTTCCCCTGGTCGAAGGATAAACAATCCCGATCCGGAAAAGGTTTCGCCCCGGGTCCCCTTCGGAATCACAGTCGGCCGGAAATCAACCGATAATAAGATCGATATGAAGCGGTCTTCCCTGTTCATCCTGCTGGCCCTTGCGGTCGCTCCGGCCCTCCGGGCCTATCCGGTGTATTTCAAGGAACAATACTATCGCCTCTTCCATACCCACTACATCCAGTACCCGGATGATTCCATCGAAAACATCTACTGGCTGGAGCGAGCCCGGGAAGCGGACTTCTGCAATCCCCTCTACGCCCTGGCCCCGATCGGTACGGAGCGACAGTGGGAACGGTATCGGTACCTCTTGAACATGCACCTAGAGCTGAAGCTGATCGAACAGCACCTTGCCCTGGGCGCCAAATTCGACAAGCGGGTCGCCTACTTCTACAACGCCCCCTGGAAGGACCAGAACCTCGAGAGCCTCAAGATCGCGGAAACCGCGTACAAGGCCGCTCTGGAGTATTGGTCCACCGCCGTCGGATGGGCGCGGAAGGCGGAAGCCCTGCGGTTCGTTCGCCTGCCGGAAGTGCAGTTCTGGGAGGACGAAGCCTTCCGCATCGTAAGCGGGGACCTGGATTATTCGGACATCATCGCGGACGAACTGGCTAGGATCGCCAAGGTCAGGGCCGCTTTCGAGTCCATGAAATTTACCTACTGAAACCGGGCCCCGGGCAGGAATCTTTCCGGCGCACTTTCAAACCTCGGAGTTGTCGATTGCCGCCTCCACCGGAGGCGGAATTCTCCCAGCCGCAGCCCTTGGCTGAGGGGATCAAAAAACGATGCCCCCGCCGAATCCGGCAGGGGCACCATCGGTCAATCTTTCCCTCGAACCGCTCGAACGTTCCGGCATCGGTCACCGAGGAATCGGGGGCTCAGTTTTTCAGGAAGGCCTCTTTGAAACCCAGGGAACGAACCTGAAGAAGCGCCACCCCCGTCTCATCCCTTCCCAGGGGTCCCACGAACAAGCGGTAGACCTGTGACGAACCCGAGGTGATAGTGTCGACGGTCACCGGGAAGGAGCCGGCCAGCCGCGCCGCAGCCGCATCCAGGGCGGAAGAGGTCTTGAACGCCCCGATTTGAATGTAATATTTTCCCGCCACCAGCGCGGTCGAACCTGGGGCGGGCGCGGCTTTTTCAGCGGGCAGGACCGGTCTTGCCGCGGCGGCCGGAGTTTCCGGCGGGGCCTTTGCAACCGGGGGCCTCGGCGCTGCCTCCGGAGGCTTGGGAGAGGCGGGCTCCAGACTCACCGCCACGGAGGAGTCCGGAACCGGGGCGGGCTCCGCAACGGGAGGCAGGGATTTCGGTTCCGACTCCGCCCTAGCCGCGACCCGGGGCTCCTCGAGGCCAACCGAAGGACTGCGCTCGGCTGCCGCGGGCCCGGCGGGGGCCCGGGCCAGGGCCTCGGGCTTTCCCGATTCGTCCATCCGGATTTCCAGGTCCGCCAGGGCTACGCTGGGTTCCGGGTCGGCAGGCCAGGCCCTTCGGGTCAGCGCGGCTTCCGGCAATTCGTCCGGCACGAGCACCGGATCTGCCAGAGCCGCCTGTACCGGCAGGTCAACGGTTTTCGGAGGGTTGAGCCCGTGCACGACCGCCGTTTCCTCGCCTCTCGCCTTCGGAGTGGAGATGTCGGGCGCCACGATGGCAGCGGAGACCGGGGCGGACGGTTGGGGGACGCCGGCGGATCGGGCGAGCACTTCCGGTCGGACGAGGGGCGCCTCCCGGGCGTTCAGCTTTTCTGTATCCCGGGGTACGGCCGCCAGGTCCGGAACGGGAGCGGGGGGTTTCGGGCTCCCTTCCGGGACGGCGCTCGGTTCGGGCTTCGGCTCGGCCGGAGGGAGTACCTCCGCCGGTCCCGCCTCCACAACCGCGGCGACGGCCGGTGCCGGGGGTTCCGGCGCGGGTTCCGCAGGCGGGGCGGAATCCGCGGCCTTCGACGCCACGGGGGGGGTATAGGGTCCCGACCGGGACGCCAGGAGGCTGGGATTGAAGTCGGGATCGGCTCCGGAACCGGAAGAGGGAGCGTCGACGATGTTCCGCGGAGCCGAAACGCGCACCCGGGAGACCGTACCGGGTTCCATGGAGATGACTTTCGCGGCCTCCGGGGACAGGAGCAGGAATATGCCGGGATTATCCAGGCCTTTCGTAACGATGACCGTCACGGTTTTTCCGTTCTCCAGGTTCACGACCTCCACGGCCGTGTTCCGTGGAAAGGAATTGCACGCCGCATAGTACCCGGATTCCGGGAACTCCCCGTAGGCGCTCATCATCGCGCTGCCTTCCCAGGCGGAAGCGCCCGGGAGCAAGGTCATCAGGAGGGCAATACAAAGTACCGGCAACCATCGCTTCATGATAATTCTCCCGAGGATATCACCCGCGTTCCTTCCTCAATGCCCTGGTCCAGGCATCCGCCAACGAGCGGCCCATCATGGAAAGTTGTTCCCGTCGTTCCTCGTCAGTTTTCGCGTCGAACGGCGGCGGAACCGCGGATCCCTCCGCCAGGGCGATCCCGTCCCGCACCCGCACGAGCCTCCAGGAAAGGGACTCCGGCACCCGGACGGCAGGGTCCGACGGGTGCTCGACATATCGTATCCATACCAGGGCTACGAAGTCCACGTATCCTTCCCGGGCCGCGCTCATCCCCAGCGTGCGGGACTGGAAGCCGTTTCGGTCGATGCGTCCGATCGACTCGTTCGTCGCAATGAGTCCCGCATCGAACAGGCGGTCCAGGCAGCCGCTCAATAATGCGTTGGATAGTTCCCGGGCTTCCGCCCCCTTCTCGTCCTCGAGCAGGTCCACGGAAAACGTCTGGGCCCAAAGGGGCGAAGCGAAGCAGGCGGCGGCCAGGATGCAGACGGGGAAAAATCGCTTCACGGGTATTCCTCTCCGCTTTCAACTATCGGCCTCCCTTCCCCCCGGGCTTACCCTTTTTTCCTCGTTGAACCGGACGGGCCGACGTGGTATTGTGCGCTTTCAAGGAGCGGCCGGGAATGATGTATTACGCCGTTCAGGTAAAATCGCGGGGCGAGGACGACTACGTCCGCAGGCTCCGGTCCGACCCGGTCTTCGGAATGGTCGACATCCTTTTGCCCAAGAGAACCGTGATCCTGCGCAAAGGCGGCATCAAGCGGCGGGGAACGGCTCCCGTGTTTCCGGGATACGTATTCCTCGGGCTCGACGAGGTCGTGAGCCCCGAACTCCGCTGGCTCATCCGGCGAACCCCGGACTTCTACCGCTTCCTTCCATCGACCCATGATCCCGTCCCTCTGGGGGGACGGGATCTCGATCTCCTCACCCACTTCATATCCTTCGGGGAACGTGCCGATACCTCAAAGGTAACCTTTGACGAGAACGACCGCATCGTCGTGCTGGAAGGCCCCCTCAAGGGTCTCGAGGGTCTGATCGTGAAGGTGGACAGGCGGAAAGGGCGGGCGAAGGTTCGGCTGGACATGTGCCGGAATTCCTTCCTCATCGACCTGGCCTTTTCCGTCGTCGACCGCGCGGGGAAAGGACAAGCGGAACCCAATGGAGAAGCGCGAGGAACCTAGGATCTACGTGATCGGCGCGGGATTCGCCGGTCAATCCATCGCCCGCGAGATCAAGGCCCGAGGTATCCTGGGCCGGGTCGTGGCCTTCCTGGACGACGACCCGGAAAAGATCGGCCGGCGCCTGGAGGATATACCCGTGCTGGGTCCCATCCGGGACGTGGTCAACCTCCTGCGGCGGACACCCGCGGACGAGGCGATCATCGCGATGCCCAGCGCCTCCCGGGACTATTTGCGGGAGCTCTACCGGATCCTCAAGGAAGCGGGCTTCGCCCGTATCCGCATCCTGCCCGGCATAGCCCAGATCGTGGAGGGAGACGCCCACCTCATCCAGGCGCGGGAGATAGATCCCCAGGACCTTTTGGGCCGCGGGCCCGTCGTCATCGGACTTGCTAAGAGCCTTGCGTACCTCCGGGACAAGCGCGTCCTGGTGACGGGGGCCGGAGGTTCCATCGGCTCCGAACTGGCGCGTCAACTCCTGTCCGCCCGGGTCCAACGGCTCTACCTCTTCGGACACGGCGAGAACTCCATCTACCAGATCGACAAGGAGCTCCGCCTCCTGCAGGCCGGGGGAGTCGGAGTCCGTACGGACCTCGTACCCGTGATCGGGGAGCTCAAGGACCGCTCCTACACGGCACACATCCTGAAGCGGCTGAAAGCGGATGTTGTTTTCCACACCGCGGCGTACAAGCACGTGCCCATGATGGAGGAAAACCCGGTCGCGGCGATCGAGAACAACGTTTTCGGGACCTGGAACCTCGTGGAAGGAGCCAAGGCCGCCGGCACCCAGCGATTCGTCCTCGTCTCCACGGACAAGGCCGTCGATCCCGTCTGCGTGTACGGTGCGTCCAAGCTTATCTCGGAGCGGATCGTGCGCAGGGCCCAGAAGGGAGCGGACCCGGGCCGCAGGTTCATGGTGGTTCGGTTCGGCAATGTCCTCGGCTCCCGGGGATCCATCCTGCCCCTCTTCCAGCGCCAGATCGAGACGGGCGGTCCCGTCACCGTGACGGATCCCGAGGCCAGCCGCTTCTTCATGACTATCCCGGAAGCCTGTTCCCTGGTCCTGAAGACCGGGGGCGTCGGCGACGGCGGCGAGTCCTACCTCCTGGACATGGGCGAGCCGGTGCGGATCAAGGACCTGGCGGAACAGCTGATCCGGTTCTACGGCTTCGAACCCGAGCGCGACATCCCCATCCGGTTCATCGGCCTGCGGCCCGGAGAGCGGACTGTCGAGCGCCTTCACAGCGACCGGGAGACCCTGGTCCCGACGACCTTTCCCCGGGTCAACCGCCTGGTCCTCGACTCCGAGTCGGATCTTCCGGTGGATGCCTTGATCGGCGACCTCCGGCCCTTCTGTGTCCCCGTCGAGGGAAGCGAGGCCCTGTACCGGAACCGGCGGCGCCTCCGGGAGGTCCTGCGCAGCTACATCCCCACCGTGGAGGCACCGACCGATGAGCCCGAGTACTGATTTCATCCCCTTCGCGCTCCCGTCCCTGGGGCGGGAGGAGGAGGAGGCCGTCCTGGCCGTGCTCCGTTCCGGCTGGCTTACCACGGGAGCCGTGGCTCTCCGATTCGAGGAGGAGTTCGCGGCCTTCGTCGGGACCCCGCATGCCCTGGCGGTGAATTCCGCGACCAGCGGGCTGCACCTGGCCCTGGAAGCCCTGGGAGTAGGTCCCGGGGACCGGGTGGTGACGAGCCCGTACACCTTCGCCTCCACGGCCGCCGTCGCCCGCCACCTGGGCGCGGAGGTCGTCTTCTGCGACGTTGTTCCGGGAGGCTACAACCTGGACACCGGACGCCTCGCCGAGGTGCTGGCTTCCACGCGCAATGTAAAGGCCGTGATCCCCGTGCACGTGGGAGGGCTTCCCTGCGACATGGAAGAAATCCTCGCCCTGGCCCGCCGCTACGGCTGCGCGGTCGTGGAAGACGCCGCGCACGCCTTCCCCTCCCGCATGGCAGGCGGTTTCGCGGGCACCCTGGGCGACATCGGGGTCTACTCCTTCTACGCCACAAAAACCATCACCACCGGCGACGGGGGCATGGTCGTCACCTCCGACGCTCGCCTGGCCAAGCGCATGGGCACCATGCGGATGCACGGCATCGACCGGCCGGTATGGGACCGCTACACCTCGAAGACCGCGTCCTGGAGCTATTCCGTCGTCGAGGCGGGCTACAAGTACAACCTTCCGGACCTGCTGGCCGCGATCGGCCGGGAGCAGCTCAAGAAGGCCGACCGGTTCCTCGCGGAGCGCCGCGAAATCGCGGGCATCTACAGCGCCGCGTTCCGGGATCTTCCCTTCGCGGAGCCCGCTCCCGACGGTCCCGGCCACGCCTGGCACCTGTACTCGCTTCGCCTCAAGCCGGGAACCCTCCGCGCCGGACGGGACGAATTCGTGGGGGGACTCCGGGAGGCGGGAGTCGGGACGTCCGTTCATTTCATACCCCTGCATACCATGCCCTACTGGGCCCGGCGGTACGGGCTGGAACCCGAGAGCTTCCCGGAAGCCCTGGCCTCCTTCCAACGCACGGTGTCCCTGCCCATATGGCAGGGGATGGGTCCGGAGCGGGCCCGCTCGGTCGCCCGGGCGGTGGCCGAGACCGGCGCCGGTCTCTCGGCCTAGGAGATACTGTGCCGCGAGACCAGAGGGATCCCCGCAAAGCATACCGCCCCCTTTCCGACCTCCGGGACGACGACATGATCCACGTCGTCACGGTCCGCTCGCCGGCCTCGCGGGGACCCATCCTCGGGATCGAAGTTCCCGTCCTTCCCCGGGGATACCGCGTCATCCGCGCCGAAGACATCCCCGGCGAGAACCACCTGGCCATTCTCGGTTCGGAAATACCGATACTGGCGCTCGAGCGGGTGTCCTACCTCGGCGAACCCGTCCTCCTCCTGGCGGGCACCGATCCGGAGACCCTCACCCGGCTGCGGGACGAGGTGCGGATTTCCGTACAGCAGGAAGAACCCCTCCTGGAATGGGAGGCCTTCTCGTCCGACCAGGTCCTGCTCCGCCGGCGCGCGGTCCTGGGCGATCCCGACGGGGCGTTTGCCCGGGCGGAGAGCGTGGTCGAAGCCCAGTATCGGACGGATTCCCAGGAACACCTGTACCCGGAACCCCAGGGAGCCCTGGCGGCGTTCGACTACGACAAGCTCGTCCTTCGCTGCGCTACCCAGTGGCCATTCCACGTCCGGGACTGCGTCCGGTCGGTCCTGGGAGTGAAGCCCGAGGAGATCATCGTCCGTCCGACACCCCTGGGAGTCCCCATGGACGGAAGGCTTTGGTATCCCTCGGTGCTCGCCTGCCATGCCGCACTTGCGGCCTTCCTCTGCCGAAAGCCCGCCCGCATACTCCTTTCCCGGGAAGAGGATTTCCGGTTCACCCCCAAGAAAGCCCGATCCCTGGTATCCCTCCGGGCGGGCTTGGACGCCTCGGGCGACCTCACGGCCCTCGACGTCCAGATCGTGCTCAATACCGGGGCGTACGGCCCCCTGGCCGCGGAGCTGCTCGAACAGGCCTGCCTGCAGGTTTCAGGCTCCCTGGCCGTCCCGAATCTCAGAATCGAGGGGTACGCGGTCCGCACGAACACCCTGCCCCTCGGGGCGTTTTCCGGGATGGGGGCGGCGCATACCCTCTTCGCGGCGGAGAGCCTGGCAAGCCGGATCGCCCGGGACCGGGATGAGGATCCCCTGGAATGGAGGAACCGCCACTTCCTCAAAAAGGGGTCGCCCCTCGTCACGGGAGAGCGCCTCCGGGAAAAGACCTCCTTCGAGGAGATCGCCCGTCGGCTCGCGGCATCCAGCGATTTCGCGCGAAAGCACGGCAGCTACGAACTGATCCGCAAGCGGAGGTCCTCCTCGCGCAGCGAGGAATCCCCGAGGGGAATCGGCATCGCCTTCGGGTACCAGGCCAACGGAGCGGCCTTCGCAGCCCTTGCCTCCGAATCCTTCCTGGTGGAGAGCACCCTGAACAAGGACCTGTCCCTGGAGATATCCACCAGCGCGATCGCGGGGGACGAGGGCATCCGGGCCATCTGGCGTTCCACCGCCGCCGGAATCCTGGGGATACCCGCCGGCAAGGTGTCGATCTCCGAAGTCACCACGGCTACCGTGCCCGACTCCGGCCCTTCGGTGCTGTCCCGGAACATAGCGGTGGTCAACCGCCTGGTCGAGCGCAGTTGCGTGACCATTCGAGGGAGGCGTTTCCGGTCTCCCCTACCCATCTCCTCCCGGGCCGTACACCGTGCCCGGAGCCCCCTCCGCTGGGTCGACGGCGAGGTGCGGGGGTACCCCTTCGAGTCTCTTTCCTACTGCGGGTCCGCGGTCGAGGTGGAACTGGATCCCTGGAGCATGGAGCCCCGGGTGCTGGGGGTATGGCTCTGCGTGGACGGCGGCCGCATAGCCTCGGAGCGGTTTGCCCGCGGGGCGCTGGCGATTTCCACCATGGCCGCCCTCGGGCAATGCTTCCGGGAACGGGTATCCCTGGATGGCGGCCGCGTTCCGGAGGAGGGATACCGGGAATACGGACTTCTGTCCCTGGCGGAGGCGCCTCCTGTCGAAATCGAATTCCTGCCCTGGGCCGAGGGAGATCCTCTCCGGGGCATCGGCGAATTGCCCTTCCTGTGCATACCCGCCGCGTTCGCCGCCGCCGCGGCCCAGGCGTCCGACCTGGACGCGGATCGGCTTCCCTTCGCCACCGAGGATCTGGTGCCCGGGATGGACGGCCTATGAAGCTTGACTTCATCCTGAACGGAGAGGACGTGTCGTGCCAGGCGGAAGCCGGGGAGCGGCTGGCCGACATCCTCCGGGAGCGGTTTTCCCTACTGGGCGTCCGGGCCGACTGCCGATCCGGCCACTGCGGCCTCTGCCTGGTACTGCTGAACGGCCGAACCGTCCCGGCCTGCCTGGTGCCCGCCTTCCGGGTGCGCGGGTCCGAGGTCGTGACCATCGAGGGATTCGAGCTGACCGACGAGTACGCGGACCTTCGGGAGGGATTCCGGAAGGCCGGCGCGGAACCCTGCGATTTCTGCCGCGGCGCCGTCCTTGTCGCGGCGGCCTCTCTCCTGGAGGAACACCCGCGGCCGAATCCCCCGGAAATTTTGGAGCGACTTTCAGCGGTATTCTGCCGCTGCCATGATCCCCTCGCCCTGGTGCGGGGTGTGCAGACGGCCGCCGAACTCAGGGCCCGGAGGATGTATTTCCGTGCGAATCGATGAAGTGATCGTCCCGGTTTCCCTTGGCGAAGCCCTCACCTCGCTCAAGAGGAACCCTGACGCTGTATTGTGCGCGGGGGGCACTGAGCTCTTCTCCGAGGAGGCTTCCGGCAGGGACGGCAAACCCGTCACTCTGGTGTCTCTCCATTCGCTTCCGGAACTCCGGCATGTCTCCCGCACCGACCATTACGTGGAGGTTGGGTCCATGACGACCCTGGCAGAGCTCATCAACCTCAAGGAAGGATTCCTTCCCGAGACCCTGAGGGAGGTCCTGCGCGGGATCGGAACCTTCGCGGTGCGGAACCTCGCGACACTGGGCGGCAACCTTTCCGCCCCCGAGCGCTTTCGGGACTGTTTTCCGGTCCTCGCCTGCATGGACGCCCTGGCCGAGTACAGGCAGGGCACCGCGGCGCGCTGGGTGAACCTCAACCGGCTCGTGGACGATCACGGCCGGCCGCAACTTCCCAAAGGCGAGATTCTCACCCGGATCCGGATCCCCCTCGGGGAGTGGAATCTGGGCATGGCGCATAAGCTCGGCTTTCCGCGGATCAACTCCCGCAGCTCGGGGCTGTTCGTCGTTCTGGCGCGCACCGAAAAGCGGGTCCTGTCGGAGATCCGTATCATCTACGCCTGCGAGCGGGCACTGAGGAAGCGGGAGATCGAGTCCTCCCTGATCGGGAAGAAAATTCCGCTGAGCCCCCGGGACGCGGATTCCGCCCTCGGATCCTACGCGTCCTACTGCGCCCAAGCGGACATTCCGGAATTCACCGCCGCCCGTTTCCTGGCCCTTGTCCGCAAAGCATTCAACCAGCTCAACGAGGGAGCCTCGCCGTGACC
>JBFZER010000237.1:0-3232 GCA_041306765.1 Spirochaetota bacterium
ATGAGCCGGGCGGACTGTACAAGGGTTGGAGAATGGCATTGAGGCCGATCCACGTGAAGGTGGCCTGGTTGATCCCGGCGTCGTGGACGTACCCGGAACCAAAAGTAGACATGCTGGGCGGGAAATTGACTGCAACGGTGGTCGGCGGGGTCAGCGGGTTGATGTACGATTGGTTCAAGGGGTTTGCGATAAGCACCGCATTTGCGGTTCCGTTGGGCGCCATGACTATAGTTGCCCGGTTCCCGTACACGTTCCAAAGTTCGCTGCCGTTCATCATATCGGGCCACCCCTGGCTCAGGGATGTGTCGAACCAGACCGGATGGAAACGGATCCGGTCTGGTTCCAGCCGCGCGAGAAGCCCGTTGGTGCCGATCAAGGGTGCTAGATTCGCTGCGACGGGGACGAACCAGGCGTCCTCCATCTCCCAGCCTTCAACATCCTCCGCGGAGAATTGAAGCGTCGGCGCCCCCAGCCTGCGTATCACCGCCTCGGAGCCGGAGATCTCCGGGTCGAAGGCGGGGTGCCAGCAGGAGACCAGGGAAATCGCGGCAAGAGCCAGGGCGGCGGTCCGGACGCGATGAAGACGGAGGGTGCTCATAGCGTGAACCTCGTACCGAAGCGGATCAGGGGCGCCTCGAAGAACCATCGGGATCCGAAGAGGCTGATGAAGGGGCCTCCGTCCTGCCCTCCCCGTGAAGCGGCCATCAAAAAGCCGTCGCAGAAGGGGTAGAAGGCGGCACCGAGCTCGAAGAAGACCGCCGTCCGGGGGAAGGCCCTCCACTCGGCTCCCAGGAAGGCGTGGGTACCGATCGGGGCTGCCGTGTCGAACCCGAAGGCGCCCTTCAGCAAGAGGATCCGGGCGAAGGCGGAGGCATAGCCGTAGGGCCGGACGTAGGCGTCGCTCGGGAGGAAATACATGCCGAAGCCCGCCCCGGGCATGACCAGGGGGAGGGAGAGGATGGCCGGCGGGGTCTCCTCGCCGGATTCCTCGTTCACCAGGAAAAGTCCGATGAGGTACTGGGACAATCCGAAACGGATAAAATATCGGTCTTCCTCGAAGTTCCTATGAATCCAGGTTTCCGGGAAGGCGAGCATCGTGAGTCCTGCCTCGACCGTCCAAAGCCGCAGGGGGCGGCGCGGGATCTCCAGGTTCAGACCCTGCTCCAGGGCCGCGAAGTATCCGGATTCCGGGTAGGCGCCCGGGGACAGGGCCCGCCAGGGCAGGGTGACCGGAACCCGGAGAGGCAGGTCCAGGAATCCCTCCTCCGGAATGACCAGAGGATCCTTCGATAGACCGGTGACCGTCGTGCCCGGCGCAGCGCTCACCCGGACCAGGGTTTTCTTGACCCGGGGCAGGGCGGCTTCCGCGGCTTCCGTCAGGGGGATCCACCAGTACTCCGCCAGTTCCCGGGGTGTGGGGGATGGACCGGAAATCTTGCCCGAAGAGAGTTCCTCGTAGGTCAGGGGATCCAGGATCTTCCAGGAGGAGGAGGCGTCTTTCCCTGCCGGAGCCTCGGATACGACCACGATCGCAAGGGCGCAGGAGAGGCGGGCGGCCGTTTCCGCGGGTTCCCGGTCCGGGGGACAGGGAATCACGGAGTCCATCAGGGACGAACGGGCCAGGGCTGCGGCCAGGGACTCCGACCATTCCGCCCCCTTGGCGCCGGCGGAGCGGAAGAGTATGCGGACTCCCTCCTCGTCGGCGCCCGCGGGCAACCCAGAGACGGCGAGCAGGACGGCCGCGAGCGCGGCGAGCCGACGGGCACGGAGCCGAATCATTTCCACCAGGTCCTCAGCTTGTAAAGATAGCCGGTTCTGCGGTCGTAGGCGAACCACCAGGTCCCGGAGGCGTCGAAAGAGAGGACCCGAAGCTCGTCGTCGTCATCGATGGGGATGGAGTCGAGTTCTTCGCTCTGAATCCCCGCGGAATAATCCCCGGTCCCGAACCTGTATCGTATGAGTCTATCTGTACCCTTGTCTCCACGGCGAAACGCGACGGGACCGCCGGAAGTCAGCCATGCCCGTCCTTCATCCATTGGGAAAGGACCGGTGCGGTCACTTGCGGCATTTAAGAAATCACGAGGATTGGCCTCGATAGCGGCTGTGGCATTGAAGTAGGAAGCGAATCCGATCTGATCGGTGCCCCCGTTATATGCGAACAGGAAATTGGCCCCAGTGCCCAGGGTGTCCGTTTCGCAGTCCAATAGAATCCAAGGACTCAGGGGGTAAGGAGCCGCCCAGGTGGTTCCTGAAGTCAATCCGATATAATTCGTCCAGTCAAAGTTGTATTTATGGCGCTGGACATTGAACAATCCATTGTCGAACCCGATGAGATACTGGTCCGATCCGACTCCGGTGCGCAGAACCCACTGCCTGGATCCACTGACTCCGATGTTCGCGCCCGGGGATGTCGCAAAGGTGACCGGATCTATGGATCTGGTTCCGCAAGCCAGGTTTCCGTCGGACGCGGCACCCAGAAATGGTGTGAAATTCGCGGCGTCGTTCAGAGTCGCCAAGGTCTCCATATCCCCGGGATCCAGGATGAGGAGCCTTCGGTTGGTGTTGCCGATAAAAAGCACGACAATCAAGTCTTCGCCGCTGAGGGTACGGATATATTCCACGTCGATGCCGTTCAGCGGGTTCGAGGCCGTGACGAAATCCGCCACGGCGGTTTCCAGGTCGAACCGCGCCTCCGCGTAGGACAGCCAGGACGGGAATATATCCGAGGCCAGGAAATCGCAGGTTGAAAGGAGACCCGCGCAGAAGAGGGCCAGGGCCGCGGCGGCCGCCCGACGGGGGAGGGGTCGTCTTACCATCGTCTCATCACCCCCGCGGTCAGGATCATGGGAGGCCCGTCGCTTTGGACCCAGCCCCGGGCCAGGAGGCCCGAGTCGAGCCCCAGGGAGTAGGGGTACCGCTGCTCCAGGAAGAACATCCAGGCTCCCGGGGTATGCCACTCGAAGGCCAGGGTAAGGATGCCGGAAAAACCCGTGGAGGCGGCGATCCGGAATTTCGAGTCCCGGGGCAGGAAGAGGTAGGCACCGGCTCCAAGCCGTAGCTCGTTGTGGAGCACGGGGATGGAGCCGGGGGTGAAGCTGTACTGAAGCCACAGGGAGTCCGCGGCCCGGAGGAAGAGGGCGTCTTCCGCCAGGAAGTGGCGGTACTCCGCCTGGGCTCCCAGGAGCCGGGTGGTCGATATCCCCAGGGAGAGCATGCGCTTCGCCCGGGGCAT
>JBFZER010000238.1:0-3411 GCA_041306765.1 Spirochaetota bacterium
ATGATCTCCTTGGTCTCGCTGCCTTCGGTCAGGTTTCGCATCTAGGTTCCTTGTCGCGGGTATCCGTACATCATAAGGAATTATACATATTCTGAACAGGGGAGGCCCGTCCGGGCTTTACCCGTTCCCGGGGCCGCCGGTATACTCCCCACCCATGGACGGCTCCCCCCCCGCCGCGGACGCGGCGTTTTTCGCGGACCTGGATCGCGAGACCCACTTCTACCTCATCCGCCACGGCGAGAGCGAGGGGAATGCCCGGCTGGTCATGCAGGGGCGCCTGGACCTTCCCCTGAATCCCCGCGGAGAGGCCCAGGCTGCCGCGGCGGGAGACTGGCTGGCCGACAAGGGAATCGGCCGCCTCTACGCCTCCCCCCTCCGCCGGGCCTTCCGCAGCGCCGAGATCATCGCCGCCCGGGCGAACCTGCCCGGGCCCCTTCCGGAACCGGTGTTCACGGAGCTGGAAACCGGGATCTTCACCGGACTTTCGGTGGACGAGATCCGGGAACGGTACCCGGAGGTGTACGAGGAATTCCGCTGGCGAAGCTGGGACGCGGTGCCCGGGGCGGAGAGCTCCGAGGCCCTGTACGGCCGCGCCCTGCGGGGCTGGGAGTTCCTCAAGGCCCGGGCGGGTGAGACCGAGGGAGCCCTGGCCGTGGTCTCCCACGGGGGCTGTCTGCAGTGGATGGTGCGGGTCACCTTCGGCTGCCGGACCTGGATGCCCCTCCTGCCCACGGGGAACTGCGGGGTCTTCCACCTGACCGTCCTGCCCACGGGGCCGGGCAGGCCCGCGTACCTCCAGTGGAAGCTTCTCAACAACCAGCCCCGGTTCGAGGCCGCCGCCACCCCTCCCGTGTTCTAGCGGGGCTCGACGGCGGCTCCCGGAAAGGCGAGCCACAGCGGTTCGTCGGAAGGGCAGGGCGCGGTAAGCTCGACCTGCGCCCCCGTCAGGGGGTGCTCGAAGGACGCGAACCGGGCGTGGAGCATGATGAGGCCGTTGCGGCAGGACCTCCGCGCCCCGTACTTGAGGTCCCCTCGGAGCGGGCAGCCCGCGGCGGCTAGCTGGGCCCGGATCTGGTGGGTCCTCCCGGTCCAGGGCAGGACCTCCAGGAGTTCGTAGCGGTCCCCGTGCCCCAGGGTCCTGTAGTCCAGGACGGCGAGGTCCGGGGTCAGGGCTTCCGGCGGTACGGGCGCGCCGGCCTGGAGTCGCCAGGGTTCGGGCCCGCCCTTCAGGGCCACGGCCAGGGTCCGGTTGCTCCGGGGATCCCGGACCAGCCGGTGGGCCAGCCGTGCTTCCGGGACCGGCGGGGCCCTGTCGGGCACGGCCCAGTAGAGTTTGCGGACCCTGCGGGCCCGGAACGCGGCATCCAGGGCGGAGACGGCCCGGCGGCTCTTGCCGAAGAGGACGACGCCGCTGGTCCTTCTGTCCAGCCGGTGCGCCGCCTCCAGGAAGACCGTCCGGCCCTCGCGCTCCGACAGCAGGGCGGTCAGCAGGCCCTGCAGGGAGGGGTCGCCGGTGGCGTCCGCCTGGACGGGAAGGGCGCCCAGCTTGGCGGCTGCCAGGATGCCGTCGTCCTCGTAGAGAATCTCGAAACCTTGGGGCATGGAGCAAGGGTACCACGGATCGGCGCCGGACCGGAAGGCCGCGGAATCCGGGTTTACCCGCCGGGAATCCTGGTTTACTCTTATAGGCCCGGCCCCGGCGACCGCTCCGGGACCGGGCCAGTCCACGCATGGAAGGAGCCGACATGAGCATCCATATCGAGGCCGCCCCCGGCGCGATCGCCCCGGACATCCTGCTTCCCGGGGATCCCCTGCGGGCCAAGTACATCTCGGAAACCCTGCTGGAAGGGGCCGTCCAGTTCAACCGGGTCCGGAACATGTTCGGGTACACCGGGACCTGGAAGGGCCGGCGGGTCTCGGTCATGGGCACCGGCATGGGCCAGCCTTCCTTGTCGATCTACGTGAACGAACTTCTCCGGGAATACGGGGTCAAACGGCTCATACGGGTCGGGACCTGCGGCAGTCTCCGGAAGGAGATCGCCGTGCGGGACCTGGTCCTGGCCGTCTCGGCCTCCACGGACTCGGCGGTCAACAGGATCCGGTTCCGGGGCATGGACTACGCCCCCGCCGCGGCCTTCCCCCTGCTGCTGGCAGCCTACCAGGCCGCCAATACCCGGGGATTCTCCGTCCAGGCGGGGCCCGTGATCTCCAGCGACTCCTTCTATTCCGAGGATCCCGACCAATGGAAGCTCTGGGCCAAGTTCGGGGTCCTGGCCGTGGAGATGGAGACCGCGGAACTATACACCCTGGCCGCCAAGTTCGGCGCCCAGGCCCTGTCGGTCCTGACGGTCAGCGACAACCTGGTCACCGGGGGGGACACGAGCAGCGCGGAGCGGGAGACGAGCTTCCGGGCCATGGCCGAACTTGCCCTGGATACCCTGACGGCGGACTAAGATTTTATCGGACTTACCACGGAGGACGCGGAGAGCACGGAGGAAGAGGAAGGGAAAGCATAGGAAAGACAGGATGGACAGGATATAGTACGGATGAACAGGATGAAGTGAGGGAAATTGAGTGAGCCGGCCGATCAGGACTTTGCCAAAACCTTTAATGACCCTGAGCGCTGTTCGAAACCGGCCGATGAGTTACATGTCAGGAATCCATGTTATCGCATACCGGAAATACTCCGCCGCGTTGCGGGTGCTCTTGATCTGAGGTCTGTGGTCCCGGGCCACGGCGGCGCGCCTTACGGGATCGGATTTCGACAGATCCTTGAAACGCGTCGATGCCATCGACATGTTCAAAAAATGTGTCGATTCAGAGCCTTCAAATCGACTTGTCACGGCCGTCCATCCTTGAGCAGTTCGAGCAGGGCCGTGTTCACGAAAATTCGTTCACGGCCCACCATCTCGCCGGTAAGAAGGCCGATTTCCTGCAACGCCTCCAGATACTTGGCGGCAGTCTGCCGTTTGGCGACGCCCTTCGACCAGTCGGCACAACCGGCAAATTACTCCAAACGGTCAACGATGACCTGCGGCGGATTGGCGTAACCCTGGTATCGAGCAAGGGAGAGACGCACGATGGAGGGATGAGCGAGGGGGCTCGGTTTCGCTGGCGGGCATGGAAACTCGCCCGGCGATGGCCTGCCCGATGACGTGGGAAAATCCTGTAATGTGACGATAGCTTTCGATGACGGAAAGGCAGCCCTGGGCGCGACGGATGGCAAGATTGCGGCCGTCTTTTGTCCAGCATGATCCTGAACGGGGAACCACCGTAGAAGGCAAGCATCGCCACGATGGATTCGGCGAAAGACACCAGATCCTGGCTTGTGACGAAGTGGACAAAGGGCAGCCGTGAGAACGAGAGCGTCCCGATGAAAATATTGAGTGTCCCGTCATGCCAACCACTAAA
>JBFZER010000239.1:0-7496 GCA_041306765.1 Spirochaetota bacterium
GCCGGTTGAGGAGCCGGTTGAGGAGCCGGGGCGGGCTGCGGCGCGGGGACAACGGCGGCGGCCTTGGGCTCCTCCGGGGGCTTAGGGGCCGCGGTGCACCGATAGATGAGAAGGCCGAGAGCCAGGGCCAGGGCCAGTCCGGCCAGGACGATCAGGATGATCCAGAGCGCCTTCCCGGAGCCCCGGGGCCTGCGGCGGTCCGGTTCGGCCTCGGGTTCCTTGCCCGGCTCTCCGTCGTCGAAGGGATTGGCGACCGTACCGGGGCTTTCCTCCGGCTCGCCGAAAGCCGATTCATCCAGGGAGAAATCCTCGGTGGACTGGCCGACGTAGGATTCCCCTCCGCCTTCGGCATCCTCCGCAGGGGCTTCCATGAGCAGGTCTTCCCCGAGCCCGTCGACCGCGGATCCGGGGCTGCCCGTCCCGGGAACCTCGAATTCGGCGCCGCCGAGATCCGGAAGTTCGTCCGTGGAGGTTGCCTCGCGGCTCTCCTCCTCGAACTCGAAGTCCGGGATCTCGTACTTCTCCTCCTCCGAGAGGGCCTTCAGGGAAACCCGCAGGCTCTGGCTCTCGCCGGAGGCTTCCTCCCGGGCGGAGGCGACAAGCTCCCCCGCGTCGTCCAGGGCCAGTTCCAGCCGTATGTCCGGCTCGCCCTTGGGCCGGGGCGGGATGTTCTCGATCACCAGGCTGCCTATGTAGGACGCCGACGCGGCGGTCTCGCCGGAGCCGCGGTACATGTCGATCTGCACGCTCGGCTGGTCGTCCTTCACGGTGGTCACGACCAGACGTTTGCGGGCAGGCTTGCCGTCCTCCAGGATGGGGTAGAATTGGCCGTTGGCCAGCTTGATTCCGATGTTCCTATCCGACATGGGTGCCTTCCATCGGCCCGACGCGTCTGCGTGCCCGGTGCCGACCGGCCAACGCGCGAGCCATTCGTTAATTATATAAGTATATCGGCTGAGTTTGGGGAAATCAAATCGGGAAACGGCGGCCTGTGAACCGTGGACGGGTGAACGAGGACTCAAGACCCGGCAGAGGCCGGAGGCTCGGGCTTCCAGAGCGCGATGACCAGGCTCAGGAGCCCGCAGGAGGCGGCGGATTGCCACACCCAGCGGGGGACGCCTCCGAGGAGGACGGGAGCGGCTCCGTACTCCCAGGCTACGGTCCCCAGGGCGGCTGCGCCGAGAAGTGCGGCGAACCAGACGGGCCGGAATCGGGGGACGATGCCCGGGAAGGATCCGAGCGGCTGAGCCCGGCAGGCCGCGAAACCGAAGGCCGCGATGACCAGGGCCTGGGCGCCCAGGTTCACGGCCACGGCGGGCACGGGGTCGAAGGAGAAAAAGCCTGCGGCTTCCGCGGCTACCAGGGCCAGGCCCAGGACGAGGGATGCCGAGGCTGCCCGGGCGTCTGTCCGACGGCAGTAGATCCCCGCCCAAACCGGGGCTGCGAGGGCCGCGTAGGCCGGGAAGGACAAGCCCGTCAGGGCGTCGAGTATCAGGACCGGAGGCGAAAGGGATACCAGCCAGGACAGGAGGGCCAGGCCGGCGACCAGGGCGGCGTCGGTTCGCCGGGACCGGCTGGCGGGAGGCGCGAGATCCTGGACGATCATCGAGGAAAGGGACAGAAGCTGGGAGTCCATGGTCGACATGAGCGCGGCCACCGCCGCCAGGGCGAAGAGGGAGCCGGCCGAGGGGTCGGAGTGGATCGCCGCGAGCCGGGGAAAGATCTGTTCGGACTCGGAGGGAGGCAAGCCCGGCAGAAGGGCCGCGCCCGTGACCCCGACACCGACGGTGAGGAAAAACAGGATACCGCAGACCAGGGGGTAGAGGATGGAAGCCCTCCGGAGGCTTTCATCGTCCCGGGCGGCGTAGAAGCGCTGGAACATCTGGGGGAAGAGGGGATCCGCGAGGAACCAGAGCAGCCATAGACCGAGCAATCGTTCCAGACCGACCCCCGCCCCGGCGCCGGCCCGGGACAGATGATCCGGCGATGATGCCAGGAGCCGGGCCGTGGCCCCCGCCGCTCCGCCGGCCAGGCCGAAAACCGCGGCGAAAGCCGCGACGGCCCCCGCGGCCAGGACCGCCAACTGGAGGGCGTCCGTGGCCGCGACGGCACGGAACCCCCCCCGGCAGGTATACAAGGCCGTCACGGCGACCAGGAGGAAGGAGGCCGCGGAATAGGGGATGCCCGTCATTAGGGCGACCATCCGGCCTCCCGCCACGGCCTGGGCCGCCAGGTAGGGGACCGTAATCGCGACCAGGCAGAAGGAGTAGGCCCGGGCCAGCGCCGGGCTCCCGTAGCGGTCCCGGATGAAGTCCGCAGGACTCAGGTACCCCCTCTCCGCCGAGAGCCGGCGCAGGGGAATGCCGAGGAACAGAAAGGTCAGGGCCATGAGACCCGTACCGAACCCGATCGCGGGGTAGTACGCCCAGCCGATCCTGTACCCCGCCCCGGACAGCCCGAACACCGTGAAGGCCGAGAAGTTCGTGGCCGCCAGGGTGGCGAACAGGGCGATCGGCCCGATCCGCGCGCCGCCCAGCACGTATTCCCGGCGGGAGCCGGGGGCGACTCCGGCCCGGATCCGCCGGGAAGCGGCGGATCCGACGAGACCCAAGGCGACAAGGTA
The DNA here is from genome assembly GCA_041306765.1 of Spirochaetota bacterium. Taxonomy (GTDB): domain Bacteria; phylum Spirochaetota; class Spirochaetia; order Treponematales; family UBA12059; genus JAAYUR01. The sequence goes on from JBFZER010000239.1 coordinate 2,624, forward strand.
CAGGAGGACGAGAAGAAGGGGAAGGGGCATACCGACGCTCCGAAACTGCGGCTTCCGGGAGAAGACCGCGAGATGCCGCCCCGCCCGGGGCGGCTCGGAGCCTGGGTGGCCACTGAAGGCTTCGGCATGGCTCTGGGACCGGATTCTACACGGGGTTCCGAGGGAAGGCAAGGGCCGGGACGCCGGGAAGGCTCAGACGCCGGCCGCGGATGCCAGGGCGACCAGGCTTTCCGCCTTCCGGTCGTAGGGCGCGCCATCCAGGGAGCCGAGTATCCGCACCTCCCCGAAGCCGGCCCGGGTCAGGAGGGCCGCCATCTCCGTCCCGGAGTAGAGGCGCTGGACGAAGGTGCGCTCGATCCGCTCGGCCCCCCGTATCAGGACCCAGCGGTTCCGCAGGCCTTCCCAGGCCCCGACCGCGGAGTACTCGGTGAGGACGGTCCAGCCGTTCCGCTCGAACCACTCGCCCTCGGTGAAGTCCCGGACCGCGGTTTCCTTGCCCAGCATCTCCAGGACGAAGCGGCCTCCGGGGCGGAGGGATGCCCGTATGTTCCGGAGCATGTCCAGGTCCTGGGCCGGGTCCGCGAAGTAGCCGAAGGAGTTGAAGAGGTTCACCGCCAGGTCGAAGGCCCCGGGGCGGCGGAACTTGCGCATGTCCGCCCGGAGGAACTCGATGTCCGCGTCCTCGTCCCGGGCGCTCTCCCGGGCGGCCTCCAGATAGGAGTCCATGAGGTCCACCCCGGTCACCCGGTAGCCCCGGAGCGCGAACTCCAGGCTGTGCCGGCCGGGGCCGCAGCAGGCGTCCAGGACGGCGTCCCCCGGGACGATCCGGGCCAGGCGCTCCACAGCGTCCACGACCCCGGGGGTCTCGGCCCAGCGCTTTTCATCGAACATGAGGGGGGCGAAGACGTTCCAGAACTCCGGGTCCTCGAACCACTCCCCGCCCCGGGCGGCCACGCTAGAAGCCCCCGTGTTCCAGGACCCGCTCCATGACGTAGCTCAGCATGTCCATGTCCAGGGTCTCGGCCTCGGCGGAGAAGAGCTCACGGATCTCCGCCCAATCCTCCCGCGAAAGGGGCGGGTCGTCGTCGTAGTCCATGAGGGCCAGCAGGCAGACGGCCTCCAACCAGGTCCGGGATCGGGCGGCTCCGCCGGGACCGCGGGAGAGGGCGGACCAGCGCTCCGCGATGCCCGCAAGGAGGTCCGGGGAGAGCCCCCGCAGGGAGCGGCCCAGGAGGGCCTTGAGGGACTCGGCGCGCCGGGCTTCCGGTTCCCGGGCGCTCCGGCCGGTCCAGTCGTCCAGGTCGGATAGGAGCCTGTCGGAAGGTCGCATGGGGGAAAGGATAGCGTCAAACGGCGGACCTGCATAGTTCCCTGTAGTGTCACGAAGCTTGTACCGCGGCCAGGATCGCGGCGGCGTCGTAGGCCGCGTGTGCCCAGGCCAGGGCGTGGAGGCTCTTCGTGCGGCCCCAGGCAGCGGTAAGCAGGACGGCCGTGGCCGCGGCCCCGGCCATCCCCGCCGCGCCCTGGTACCGGTGGGCGGCCGCGAACAGGATTATGGAGAACGCCGCTGCCGCCCAGGGCGGAGCTCCTTCCGCCTCCAGGGCCCGGGGAAGGTAGACCCGGTACAGCAGCTCTTCCCGGTATCCGACGGCCAGGCAGGATGCCGCCAGGAGGGGCAGGAAGAGGGCGGGGTGGAGGTCCGGAGCCTCGACCATCCCGGGCGCCGCGGAACCGGAAAGGCGCCCCGCCAGGGCCGCGGACCCCCAGGCCGTCAGGGCCAGGAGGGGGAGAAGGACCAGGGCTGCGGCGGCGTCCCCCGTCCGGGGCCTCCGAAGATGGAACTCCCGGGATCGGCCCCGCAGGCCGATAATATATAGCAGCAGAAAGGTTTGCGGTATGAGAAAGGCCAAATTTCCCAGGTGCCGGGCGCCCGAGGCAAGGGTTCGGACGGCTTCGGGGTCGGCCCCCGCGGCCAGGGAGGGCAGGATGAAGACCGCCGCCACGAGCACGGCTTCCGCCCGGATCCACCCACGCTCCCTTCCCGGCGACTCCATGCCGCGGGCCCTCCTTTGGATTCCATAGTCAAAGGTGATACTATCAAGATGCATCCGCATTTTGATATTGCGTCGATTTTTATAGTATAGTGGATTCCGGGCGGCAAGGCCCGGCCGCCCTCGCCGCGGTTCGTCCGGAGCGGAATCATTCAGAGGCGTCGTTCGAGCGCCGGGAGAGTCAATGATCTTCGTGCTCGCCATCGTGGTATTCATCCTCTTCCTCCTCACCATCACGCTGGGGTCGCGGGGCAGCAAGCGCTACTCCTGGTTCGAGTACTATGCCAAGGGCCGGGAGTCCGGATTCACCTTCCGGCAAGCCCGGGACCTGAAGGACCTCGCCCAGGTCTCGGGCCTTGCGGATCCGACGGAGGTCTTCTGGAGCCTCAAGGCCCTGGACAAGGTCATCGCGGCCATCACCCGTTCCCGGAACGCCTCGCCCCGGGGGCTGGACCGGGAGACCGAGCATCTCCTGGAGCGGATGTACGAGTACCGCCATCGCATGGAGTTCGACCAGCCGAAATACAAGATGGGGATCAAGAGCTCCCACCAGCTGGCGACCAACCAGCGCATCCGCATCCTGGTGCACGGCGTGGGGGTCTTCAACTCGACCCTGATCGACGTCCACGCCCGGTACCTGGTCTGCACCTATCCCATCGGGGTGAAGCTTCCCGCGGGGTTCGCCTGGAAGGGGCGCCGGGTATCCGTGTACTTCTGGCGGCACGAGGACGCGGGCTACGTGTTCGACACCTACGTGATCGACGACCTGCGCATCCGGAGCGTCCCGGTACTGCACCTGGCCCATTCGGAGGCCCTCTTCCGGACCCAGAAGCGCAAGTCCGTGCGCGCCCGGTCCCGGATCTCGGCGTACCTGTACATCCTGAAGCGGGTGGAGGGCGCCTACGAGAAGCCCGAGCGGGAGCCGGGGCTGAAAAGCGTGGTCCAGGACCTCTCGGAGGACGGCTTCGCGGTGATGATCGGGGGCAAGGCCAAGGCGGGAATCTTCGTGAAGGCCCAGTTCTTCCTGGGGGAGGACCAGGTCGTGATGAGCGGGACCGTCAAGGGCTTCGACTACTGGCCGGAGAACAACCGGTCCCTGGTGCATGTGGAGGCGGTTCGGCCGAGTCCCCGAACCCGGAACCTCATCCGGTCCTACGTGTATTCCTCCCGGGCTTCCGACCCGGACGCGGGCGGGGGCGAGGTTTTCGCCGCCGTGTCCGCGCCGGCCGGGAGGCGGGGATGAGCCGTAACGATAGCGGCAGAAAAACACTTTTCTATACGGGGACAGTCCCGTCTCCCGCCGTCCAGCCCGGGCGCCGTCGGTTTTTTCGCCGGTACGGCTCGGGTCCGACGGAAAGGAGTTCTAACGCCATGGTACGCGCCATCGCCGCCGTCCTTGTCCTCCTGAGCGCGGGTTCCGCCTTCGGCCAGGATACGAAGGCCATCATAGAGACCTTCCAGCGGAACTTCGTGCGCTCGAGCCTGGGAACCAAGCTGGAACTCCTCCGGGAAGCCGCGGGGTACGAGGGCGTGGACATGGGCCCCCTGTACGAAACGGCGGTGAAATTCGCGCTGGGGAACGCGGCCCTCCTGGAGTCCGACCTGGTCATGCGGGACATCGCCATCGTATCTGCCGAAATGATCCGCAAGTACAGGTACACTCCCGCGGCGGAGTCCCTGTGGGATCTTTTCCAGGCCTTCCGGGAGAACACCGTCCGGGTTCCGATCCTGCTCGCCCTGGGGGATACGGCCCAGGACAATCCCCGGCTGATCGAGCGCCTGAACGCCTACCTGGGCGCCCAGACCACCCTGTTCCGGTCCGGATCCCAGCCGGATTACCCGACCCTGGAGGCCTGCATACAGGCCCTGGGGCGCCTCGGGGACGGCGCGTCCTTCCCGGTCCTGTTCTCGGCCTACGTGGCGGGCTACCGGGCCGACGTGACCCAGAAGGCTTCGGAGGCCCTGGCGGGCCTTAAAGGGGATTACCAAGGCTACCTGGTGAAGGTCATCGAGCGCAACACGGCCCTGGAAAAGAAAGCCGCCCTGGACGCGGGCCTGTCGAATCCGGGGTTCACCGGCGACCAGAGGGCCGGCTTGGCCGAGGCCGCCCTCGTGGCGGGAGTCGCCTACTCCAGCGCCAACGCCGTGGAGACCGACGCCGTGCGGGAGCTGCGCTACAAGGCCGTCCGGGAGCTCACGGAGCGCAGGTGGCAGAGGGCCTCCCCCGCGGCGATCCGCCATTTCTACGATGTCCTGTCCCTGTACAACCGGAGCCAGGCGCCCAAGGGCGCCCTCCTGGAGGCCATCGCCTGCCTGGGTGCCATGGGCACCCCCGAGGCGGCCCAGACCCTCTCCCTCTACCTCCAGCTCATCAACACCGAGACGGAGCAGGGCAAGGTCTACGACGAGCAGATCGTGATGGCGGTGATCCGCAACCTGGGGATCCTGGGGGACAAGGTGGCCTTCGATTACCTGCTGTACATCGGCTACCTGAAGTACCCGGACTCCGTCAAGAAGGCCGCCAAGGATGCTTTGCAGAACCTGAAATGGTGACGGCCGGCCTGCAGGTGATGCTGCTTCAGGAATGAACCACGGAGCTCATGGAGAAAAGAAAATTATGAATACGGAAACCGGCACGTATGTTTGAGCAGGCTTTTAAAAACATCGACGACGTGCTCTGGAAGGACGCCGGCTGCACCAGCGAACTGGACTACACGGAGCAGACGTCCTGGCTCTTGTTCCTGAAGTACCTGGACGCCCTGGAGTCGGACCGCGCCACAGCAGCAGCCCTGGACGGAAAGACCTACGCCCGCATCCTGGAG
>JBFZER010000240.1:0-3561 GCA_041306765.1 Spirochaetota bacterium
CCCGACTTTGTGAAGGTTGCGCCAGAACGTGGAGGAGATGCCCCGGTAGTTCGGGTTCCGCACGGTGCGGGTGAGCCGGCCGTTCTCGATGAGTTTTCCGTACTCGCACCCGAACTGGAACTTGTTCCGGTAATCGTCGATGGACCAGGAGCGATTGGACTCCATCCATACACCTCGTTCCACGGAGCCCAGGATCTCCTTCAGGCTGTCCTTCCCGGGTTCCAGGTTGAGATTGGCCATGCGGTCTATCGGCGCCCGGAACCAGCCGCAAGCCCGCTGGTTTGCCACTCCGGGCTTGCCGGATCGGGCTTGGCTTTCAAGGCTTCCAAGGGCACGGAGGAGTATTCCGTTCTGGATGATGTATTCCCTGCGAGCGGGATTCCCGATATCGTCCGCTCCGCAGCATGCCAATTCTCCCTTCACAGCAGGGTCAAAGAGGATGTTCATCAGATCCGAGCCATAGCGAAGGGTGCCGATGTCAGCGAGCTTCACAAAGCTCCATCCCGCGTAGTTGCGTTCGTCTCCCAGGATGCGATCCAGTTCCAGGGGATGCCCCACGGATTCGTGGATCTGGAGCATCATCTGATCCGGGGCCAGAACCAGGGTACGGCGATCCGAGGGGCATTCTTCCGCGGTCAGGAGCTCCAGAGCCTGTTCCGCGGCTGATTCCGCTTCGGCTCGCACGGTGTCAAAGTCCAAGACCTCGAGTCCCCCCTGGGTAGTCCGGCCGCGGGGTCCGTTCAAGGTCCTGCGCTGGGTTACGTTCCCGTCCCGTGCAATAGCCTGGGCGCCGTACCCGACGATATGGGTTGTCTGCTCCATATCGGCTCCCGCCGTGGATACCATCCGGGTGCAAATATCCAGAAATTCAGCTTCCGCCGCAGCCTGCACGATTTTGTCGGATACGCGCAGGGAGCTGCTGAGTTCCACGAGAAATCGGGAGTATTCTCCGGAATCCGGCTCATCCTTTCGGAGCCTCGGGGTTTCCCACTTCAGGACCGTCGGGGGGCGTACATCGGATCTGAATCGATGTATCGGGCGTTCCGACGCCGATCGTGCCAGGGCGAGCGCTCTCTCTGCCGTTTCCTTCAGGATGCCGGTATTCGAAGACGCGGCGGCCGCGTATCCGAATTGCCCCTTGTAGAGAACTTCGACCATGCAGCCCTCATCGGTGAAAACGCGGGCGGACTCGAAGCGGCCGTCTTTGGCCCGCCATTCCCGGCCTCGGGACAGCTCCCGCCGGAGTCCGACCCACTCCGCTTCGGCAGGCGCCACCGCCGCCAGGACACCTCTCAAATCCATGACCGCCTCCTCGACCTGACGAGGCATTTTACCCGGACCGGGAAATGAATTCCATGCTCAACCGAGAGGGGTTTTCTGTGTGAAGGGTATTTCTGCGGGTCAGGAGCGGCTGAAATCATCGTTTTTTCCTGAAATATTTCAACAATTCGAACGAATTCTATGGGTAGTAGCTTGACACTCGTTTTTTCCGCGTGCTAGGGTCCGCGCATGGCCGGTGAACTGGTGAATTCCCTCCGGGGAATAGCCCTCGACCGCCGCGGGCGTCTCGCCTCCGCGGCCCGCGTTCGGGCAGCCTTCGCCGCACAGAATCCCACCCTATCCTCCCTCTACATCCTCACCATTATCGTCCTCCTCCTTATCCTGGGCACATAGGGCTCCTTCGCTGGATGACGGCCGGGCGGAGAGAGCCCGACCGTTGAAAGGCCGTCCCCGGTGGCACGAACCTTGTGAAAGGTCCGCTTCGCCCGGGAGGCCTGCCGGCCGACCCGCAGCGCGGATTCGCGGAACGAAACCCGTTTCACAAGCTTCGTGACACTCACCCCGGACCGCCCGGGAATACCCAGGCCGGGCGGCGCTTGGAGAGGAGTCGGCATGAAAGCTGAATTGTTCGCCCCCGTGGACCGCTCGAACCGCCCGGCAGACAGGGAAGCCTAGGCCATGGAGCGATTCGTGGTATCCGCCCTGGTCCAGAACCATGCCGGGGTGCTGTCCCGGATATCCGGGCTCTTCAGCCGGCGGGGCTTCAACATCGAAAGCCTGTCGGTCGGAGAGACCCTGGACCCCCTGGTTTCCCGGATGACCATCTCCGCCATCGGGGACGAGGAGATCCTGGAACAGCTGGCCCGCCAGCTGGAAAAGCTGGAGGACGTCATCTCCCTCCGCCGCCTGGACCCCGAGTCGGGGGTCTACCGGGAACTGGTCCTGATCAAGGTGAAGGCCTCCCCGGAAACCCGCGGTGACATCGTGAACATCGCCCGGATCTTCCGGGCCCGCATCGTGGACGTGTCCCGGCGGGAGATGATCCTGGAGATCACCGGGGAACGCCCCAAGATCGACGGGCTCCTGGACCTGCTGGGACCCTACGGGATCCCGGAGATCGCCCGCACCGGGCTCACCGCCCTTCAGCGCGGCGCCTTCACCCTCAGCCGGCCCGAGCCGGCGGAACCGGCTCCGTACGGCGCCGAACCCCGAACGACCCCCTAAGGAGAACAGCGTGGCTACCATGTACTACGACAAGGATTGCGACAAGAAGGCCCTGGCGGGCAGGACCATAGCGGTGATCGGCTTCGGCAGCCAGGGCCACGCCCACGCTCTCAACCTCCGGGATTCGGGGTACCCCGTGGTGGTGGGGCTCTACGAGGGGTCCAGGAGCTGGAAGGAAGCCGAAGCCCAGGGCTTCAAGGTCCAGACCGCGGCGGACGCGTCGAAGGCGGCGGACTTCATCATGATCCTCGTCAACGACGAGAAGCAGGCGCGGCTCTACGCGGAGAGCGTGAAACCCGGCCTCAAAGCCGGCAAGACCCTGGCCTTCGCCCACGGCTTCAACATCCACTTCAAGCAGATCCTCCCCCCCCCGGAGGTGGACGTGGTGATGATCGCCCCCAAGGGGCCGGGACACACCGTCCGCTCCCAGTACCAGGAGGGCAAGGGCGTCCCCTGCCTGGTGGCGGTCCAGCAGGACGCCTCCGGGACCGCAAAGGCCCAGGCCCTGGCCTACGCGGCGGGGATCGGCGGCGCCCGGGCGGGGGTCCTGGAGACCAGTTTCCAGGAGGAGACCGAGACGGATCTCTTCGGAGAGCAGTGCGTCCTGTGCGGCGGGGTCACCTCCCTCATGAAGGCGGGCTTCGACACCCTCGTGGAGGCGGGGTACCAGCCCGAGAGCGCCTACTTCGAGTGCATCCACGAGATGAAGCTGATCATCGACCTGGTGGTCCAGAAGGGCATCTCCTTCATGCGCTACTCCATCTCCGACACCGCCGAGTACGGGGACTACACCGTCGGTCCGCGGATCATCACCGAGGAGACCCGGAAAGAGATGAAGCGGGTGCTCAAGGCGATCCAGAACGGGCAGTTCGCCCGGGAGTGGATCCTGGAGAACCAGGCCAACCGGCCGGGCTTCAACCGGATGCGGGAGATCGAGGCGGCCCATCCCTCCGAGAAGGTCGGGGCGGAATTGCGGGCCATGATGAGCTGGACCCGGGACAAGAGGTAGGAGAAAACCATGGCACGTGAAATCGCGATCTTCGACACGACCCTGCG
>JBFZER010000241.1:0-4760 GCA_041306765.1 Spirochaetota bacterium
TCGTGTTCGAGAAGGGCTTCGAGGCCTGGAGCGTCTGCCTGGCCCTCCGGGACGCGGGCCTCCTGGCCAAGCAGACCCACGGCAACATCATCCGCTTCGCCCCGCCCCTTGTGATCACCGAGAAGGAGCTCCGGGAGGCAATCGGGATCATCCGCTCGGTTCTGGAGAAGATCTAAGCGAAGCTCCGGCTGCCCGGCCCTCCGGCCGAATGGACCTCGTGATTCAAGGCCGTCCCGTACCGGGACGGCCTGTTCTTATGCCAGGGGCAGACGAAGCTCGAAGACCGATCCCCCGCCCTCACGGGGCCGGTAGGAAAGGGCGCCTCCCGCGGTCCGGGCCCATTTGGCCGAGATGGCCAGGCCGATGCCGGAACCCTTTTCCTTGGTGGTGTGGAAGGGCTCGAAGAGCCGGGATTCCTCCCCGGGATCCACCCCCGGGCCCCGGTCGGACACGGACAGGAGGGCCTGGCCCCTCCGGGTCGAACAGGAGACCTCCGCCGCGGCGTCCGGATCGCCCTCCATGCTCTCAAGGGCGTTCCGGGCAAGATTGTCCAGGATATCCGTCAACCTTCCCCGGTCCACCCGGACCGCCGCAGCCCCCGGGACGGCGCCCTCCAGTCGGGCGCGGCCCCCGTGCCGCCGCACCCAGCCGGCCAGGAACTCGGACAGGACGACCGACTCGGGCTTGCCCTCCCCGCTTTTTAGGAAGTCCCGGATCCGGTCCACCAGGGTCCCGAGCCGCCGGACTTCCTCATCGATGATACGGAATCCTTCCTCGGAGCCCTGCCCTACCGTGCGGGAGAGAAGCGCGCTCTGGACCCGGATGACCCCCAGGGGATTCTTGATCTCGTGTGCCAGGGTGCGGGCAGCCTCGCCCAGCTGGACGAGTTCCCGGTTGCGGTACTCCCGGTCCCGGAGGTCCAGGTTCCTGCGGTACAGGTGCACGAGGAGCAGGTAGACCGCAGCGAGTGCCGCAGTGATCACCGACGCCCCGGCGGCAAGGGCCCTCTGCTCCCTTCCGAAGGAGTCCAGCCCGTACTCGATGTAGGCGAACCTAGCGGCTCCTCCCATGGGCATCATCATCCCGCCGCCGGGGCGGTCCGGCCGGCCGGGCGCCGGGCGGCGCATGGGGTCCATGCCGAAGGGTCGCACCAGGATGAAGGACGAGTCCGTGAAGGTCCGTGCGGAGGCCGGATCCTGGAGGACCTCCGGATCCAGGCGTTCCGGGGTTCGGCCGAAATCGTAGACCCGGGTTCCGTCCGCCCGGTAGAGTCCGAAACCCAGGATGCGCTCGTCGGGGGGCATCACGGAGCCGGGATCCCGAAGCATGTCCGTAAGGGCCGTCAGCGCCCGGAACACCTCGTACTCCGCATAGAGCTTTCGGGTGGAGCGTTCCCGGAGGACGAAGGCCCACACCAGGGCCAGGAGACAGGCCAGCGCAGCGGCGGTCCCGATCGTGAAGATCGCCGCCCGTATCCGTTTCATGGAACCCAGTATATCCCCCCGAGGGACGCTTCGGAAGCACGATTCCTCCGTATTCCGGGGCCTCGTATTGCCCCCTCCCGGCGGGGCGGGGTAGAATCGCATCATGACGAAAGCCGAGGGAACCGACTTGTTCCGACAAGCCTTGGATGCCGGCTCCCGCAGGGACTACGAATCCTCGGCGGAAATCCTCACCCGCATCGTATCGGAGACGGACGAGTTCCCCCAAGCCCTCCTGTACCTTGGCCGCAGCCTCCACTCCCTGGGGGATTTCGGAAAGGCCATCGGGGCCTTCCGCCTCTACCTTCGCGCCTCCGAGGATGCGGCGGAAGGCTGGTTCTTCCTCGGGCGGACCTACCTGGCGGCCTCCCGGCCTTTGGCATCCGCCCGCTGCCTTCGCAGGGCCCTGGAGCTGGGGGCGGAAGGCGCGGAAACCTGGGCGCTCCTGGGCTTGGCGGCCCTGCGCCTTCACAAGAGCAAGGCTTCCGTGGAAGCCCTGGAGCGGGCGGTCGCCTTGGCTCCCGGCAACCTCCGCATCTTCCGGGGCTACCTCAACGCCCTCTTCGTGCACTCCGTGCGCATCCTCAGCCGGGGCGAGGCCGACATGGCCCGTCAGATGCTATCCTTCGTGATCTCCAACGGTCTGGACGGCGTACCCCAGCGGCTCTGGCGCAGCCGCGCCTACCGGGAGCTGCGCCGCATCCCCGAGGCCCTGGCGGATTGCCGGGCCGCCCTTTCGGAAAACCCGAAAGATCCGGGCCTGCTGACCCTGGAAGCCCTCCTGCTCCTGGCGAACGGAGATCCCGAGGACGCCGCCGCCGCGGAAATCCGCCTTCGGTCCCTCTGGCCCGACACCGCGGGCGTTTCCTGGACCGAGGAATCCCTGGAGCGCTACCGCGCGGTAGCCCTTCTCAAGGAAGGGGATAGCTCGGGAGCCCTGCGCGCCGCCGTCGGGATCCTCAGGAAGAAGGGCCCCGACGCGGGAATGCGGGCTCTTGCCGCCGAAGCCTGCCGCGGATTGGGACGCTTCGACCGGGCGGCCGAGCACCTCACCCGCGCCCTGGAGCTGGATCCCGGCAATCCCGATCTTCTGTTCGAGCGGGCGGTCTGCCGTTGGCGGCTGGCTGATTTCAAGGAAGCCCTGGCGGATTTCGGCCGGGCCCGCAGGGCCGGAGCGGACGCCGACGCCGTCGAGTACTGGTCCGTCCTCTGCCGCTGCCGCCTCGGGCAGGGCGGCCCCGCGGTCTTGGAGTCCCTCCAGAGGATGCTTCGCCTCCGGCCCGCGGATCCGGAGCTGATGTTCGCCCTGGGAGAGGCCCTCTACCGGGACGGACGCCCGGACCTCGCCCGGGGATGGTTCGACCGGACCTTCGAGGCGGATCCCGGCCAGGAGATGGCCGCCCTCTACCGCATATCGTGCCGGGAGTCCCTGGACGACCGGGACGGTGCCTTCTCCGCCTACGCCGAGTACCTGGCCCGGTGGCCGGACAATTCCTCCATCCGCCGCGACTACGTAGGTGCCCTCATGACCGACCGGCGGTACGCTGAAGCGGCTTCCGCCATCGAGGAGGGGATCCCCTACGAGCGTTCGGGCGCATCGGACCACGCGGCCCTGGCTGCCTGCTACCGCAATACGGGACGGTACCGGGAGGCGGGCACCCTGTACAGGTCCCTCCTCCGCGCCTCCCCCCGAAGCGAGGAACACCTCCTGGGTCTGACCCTGTGCCTGGAGAAATCCGGAGCCTATCCCGCGGCCGTGGAACTCCTGGAAAAGGGAGCGCCCTATATCGGCGCCTCCGGCCCCTGGTCCGCCCTGGGAATTCTGCACGCCCGCAAGGGACGCGCCGAGCCTGCCCTGGCCGCTTTCCGCAAGGCCGCGGAACTCGATCCGGGGGATCCCAAACCCCTGCGAAACATAGCCCGCATCTACGAGAAAACCGGGCTTCCGGACCTTGCGCGGAAATATAAAAACCGCGCGGACAGCATGGAAGGAAAACCAAAGCTCAAGAGGTCCCTTGCCAAACCCCGCAGATAGTCTATACTCGAACCGGTAGGAGGAATGTATGCCCGTCAAAGCCATGGACCTCTTCGACGCGTACGAGAAAAGCCAGCTTCCCAAGGACCACGGCTTCATCGTGTCGTCCTTTTTCAGCCCCAACTCCGCGTACTCCCGGTACGAGATCGTATCCTACAACAACGTGAAGTCCATCTATCCCTCCGGCGAGGGGCTCACGTTCCAGACCGACGGAAAAAAGCTGTTCATCCTCGTGGAGCCCCAGAACTACGCCAAGAAAAGCGAAGAGCCCTACGTGCGTTCCAGCACGGAACAGATCCCCCTCCGGTTCAGCGAGCTTCACTGCCACACCGCCAAGAACCAGACCCGGGTCTACTACGGAAAGAAGGCCGTCCTCTCCTACGGAGCCTTCACGATCATGAAGCCCGCCGGCATCAACTTCTCATTCTGCTTCTACTACCTGCCGGACATGTTCGATTCCATGCGGGTATTCTTCGAAAAGACCTTCAACAAGGAAGCGGGCGTCCCCCTGGCGGACGCGAAGAAGGTGGCCGCGGCGGTCGTCGAGACGGCCCGGCAGGCCCTTGCCGTGGAGTACTCCTCCTGACGTAGCCTGCTCCGAATCCCGGATCCGCCGCAAATGAAAGGCCGTCCCCCCGCAGGGGGGACGGCCTTTGTTATGATCTCCGATCGTCGGAACCCATCGTCCGGATCGCTGGCTGAAGCGGAACCGCGGACGGCTCCGCTTCTGTGCCCCCTAAGCCGGTTTTGCGGGCTTGGCTTTCTACAATTCCGACTGGGCTATAGCCAGAAGGGCCAGGGGAACCTGGTAGGGCGAACAGGATACGTAATCCAGACCCGCCTCCATGCAGAAGCGGATGTTGTCAGGATTCGCGCCGTGCTCGCCGCAAAGGCCCGCCACCAGGTTCGGGCGCGTCATCTTGCCCCGCCGCACCGCCATGCCGATGAGCTCCTTGACCGGCGTGGTGAGCACGGAGAAGGGGTTCCCGTCGATCAGGTCGAACTGCGAATAGTCCGGCATGAATCCGTTGAAATCGTCCCGGGATATGCCCAGGGTCGTCTGAGTCAGGTCGTTGGTTCCGAAGCTGAAGAACTCCGAATACCGGGCGATCTCCCCGGCGCTCAAGGCGGCGGCGGGAAGCTCGATCATGGTGCCGATCTTGTAGGCCAGGGGCTTGGCCTTGAGCTCAGCCCGGACCTGTTCCTCGATCTCCACCAGCCCGGCATAGGACTTCCCTTCGATC
>JBFZER010000242.1:0-2641 GCA_041306765.1 Spirochaetota bacterium
GATGGTTGCCCGGTCTTACATAGCGGAACCTCGGATTCACCCCATTTCGTTAAAGATGGAAACCCGAATGTATTGTGATATCATTGGGTGGTAGCCGATTTCACTTCCTGAATCGCACAGATCGAAAATGTTCCGCTGGTACCCGGAGGAATCGCTCCATGAAACTCATCCGCGGCAGGTTTTTTATTCCCTTGTTCCTCTGCTTTCTGGTCCTCCCGTCCTTGGGCCAGGAGTCAAGCCCGGAGGCGTCCTCGGATCGAGGAGCCGGACGATTCAGCATGATGGTTCGGCCGGATATCGGAATTCCCCTGGGACCGGATGCCGAGTATTACGGAATATCATTCGGGAGCGCCCTCTCGGCGTCCTGGCATCCTCCCTTTTTCCCGATGGGCTCCCTCGGCCTCGGAGCCGCCTACGCGTTCCTGCCCACGAAAGCTCCGGGGTTCAGCCTTTCCGCGGGCGCCCTGACGGCGCAGGTAGGGATGCGCTTCCCGATCAGCCGCTCGCTTTCGGTTCGCGGGCTCGCAGAACTCGGGTATTTCGGAGCCTCCGAGAACGGGGGCGGCGGGACCTCGGCGTTCAATCCGTTCCTTTCCGGCGGCGCGTCCCTGGGGATGGCTTTCGGGAAGAATCTCGAAGCGGAAGCGGGGGCCTCCTACCGTTCCTGGTACGGCCTGTGGAATGGAGTATCCGTCAATCTTGGGATTTCCCTGAGACTAGGAAGCCGTTCCACCAGCCTCAGGCTTCCGCCGAATTTCGCGCCGATCCGGTACGAAGGCAGGGGGCTGGGGTTCGTCGGCGTCCAGTTCGACTCGGTGTTCCCGGTCTTCTATAAGTATTACGACGATCATACCATCGGCCGCATCCTGGTTCACAACTTCGAAACCGCCGCCGCGACGGACATCAAGGCGACGATCAACGTAAAGAGGTACATGGACGAGGCGAAGCCCGCGGGCGCGCCCCCCCGGGTCGCACCGGGCGCGACCGCCCCGATCGAACTGTACGGGCTTTTTACCGACGCGATCCTGGATATCGTGGAAATCACCAAGCTTCCCGTTTCCGTGGTACTCGAGTACACCCAGTACGGCCAGAAATTCCGGGACGAGTACGTCGGAACCCTTGAGGTTCGGGACAGGAACGGCATCATTTGGGACGACGACCGCAAGGCCGCCGCGTTTATAAGTTCCAAGGATCCCGAGGCCCTCGCGTGGTCCAAGAGCGTCGCCGCCACCGTCCGTGACCTTCTCAACCCCGCGGTCAATCCCAACCTCCAGGCCGCAATGGCTGTGCATGAAGCCCTGCGAACCCAGAAATTCGCCTACGTGAAGGACCCGACATCGGCCCTGGAAAGCCAGAACAGGCAAATCGTCGACTCGATCCAGTTCCCGCGACAGACCCTGGGCTATCGGGCAGGGAAGTGCTCGGATCTCACCGTACTGTACTGTTCCTTCCTCGAGTCCGTCGGGGTTTCCACTGCCCTTCTCACGACTCCCGGTCATATCCTCATGGCTGTAGATCTCGAGATGGACCCCGCGGAAGTCCCTAAGGTTTTCGCACGGCCCGGTGACCTGATCGTCCGGGACGGGAGGGTATGGCTTCCCTTGGAGACGACGGACCGGAAAGGTAGTTTTTCTACCGTCTGGCAGACGGGAGCCCAGGAATGGAGGGAAGCGGAGGCGAAGAAGGCCGCCGGATTCTTCCCTGTCCACGAGGCATGGAAGGAATTTCAACCCGTGGTGTACGAAGCGGGAGGAAAGCCCGCTCCCCTGCCGGACGCCCGTTCGGTAGCCGCGGGATTCCGAAGCGAGTTGAGTGCCTATATCGGCGTGGAGCTGGGACCCCGGGTAGCCTCAATAGAAAGCGAGATCGGCCGGAAGGGCTCCACCCCTCAGCTACGCAACCGGCTCGGGGTCCTATATGCCCGGTACGGGCAGTGGAGCAAGGCCGAGGAGCAGTTCACGTCCGCCCTGAACGAAGGCAAGGACTACCAGCCCGCGCTGTTCAACATGGCGAACCTGCAGTACCTGCGCGGGAAGTACACGGAGGCGATCGGCCTCTACGGGCGGGTCTTGAAGGCCGCGCCCTCCAATACCCAGGCCCTGTTATCTTTAGCTCGGGCGAACATTGCGCTCGGGCGTTACGCGGAAGCCCTTTCCGCGTATGATAAACTGAAGAGGTCCGATCCCGCCCTTGCGGCGCAGTTCGCGTACCTGGAGACGGCGCAGAAGGAAGGGACCCGAGCCGCGGAAGCGGATGCGAGGAAGGGGTACGTTCTATGGCAAGACTGAGAGAGAAATCGGGCCGGTTCCTGCCGGCCCTCGCGGTAGTCCTGGCCTTGTCGGCCTGCGACCCGATACTGGACCTCAAGACTCTCGTGGAGGAACGAGTCACCTTGTCGAAGGTCTCCCTCGTGCTCTACGACGGGGGTACTGTCATCGGGCCGGGGGACACCGTATCCTGGCCGGATACCATCTTCGGGGATCCGGCCCCCAAGACCCTCACCCTCACGAACACCGGCACCTCGAACGTCACCCTGACGGGCCCGAACGTCGTTTCGATCACCGGCGGCTCGGGGGCGGCCTCCTACGGCGGCATAGTCCAGCCTGTCACTCTCACGCTTATCCCGGGGGCGTCCACGACG
>JBFZER010000243.1:0-10099 GCA_041306765.1 Spirochaetota bacterium
GAGTGGACGGTTTGTACCCGAGCTGCTCCATGTTGTTGGTGAAGCTCAGGATCCGGTCCACGGATCGGACGATGCTCTGTTTATGTACGAATGTACCCTTGCCCTTGATTTTTACCACCCACCCCCCGTTGTCGATCTCCTGGAGAGCCTTCCGGGCGGTCGTATTGCTGACCCGATATTTCTGGATGATCTCATTCTCCGAGGGCACCTGCATCCCGGGCCTGAGTTGGTTTTCTTTGATGCTTTCGATGATATCCTGGGCTATTTGGAAGTATTTTGGCAGATTCGATCCGGTTGACATGGCTTGTCTCCCTTGCTTAGCGCATCAGCCTAATTCCATGTTGGTGTTCTGTCAACAAAAAGCATTCGTCCCTTGCCTATCTAAACGCACTAGGGCGAAGCGAACGGACTGGGAACGGATGCCCGAAAGTACGGGGATCAACCCGTACATCGTCCAATTTTCAGCCGGGGAATCGGTTTTGCTTGACAGGTACGAATTACGGGTATTAGAGTGATTGACTTAGTGCACCAACATATCAATCCCTAACAACGAACGTATGCTTTTCAGGAACTAGGGAGGTTTCGGATGAATCGCGAACTTGAACAGCGGCGGGGACGCCGGATATGAAGGCTTTGGTAAAGACCCAGAAGGGAAAGGGATTCCTGGAACTCCGGGACGTCCCCGAGCCGAAGCCGGGACCCCGGGATGTGCTTATACGGGTTAAGGCGGCCGGAATCTGCGGAACCGACCTCCACATCCGGGATGACGGGTTCCCCTATAATCCTCCCGTGACGATCGGCCACGAGTTCTCGGGCCAGATTGTCGAGGTCGGATCGGACGTAACAGGATACAAGGCCGGAGACCGGGTGGTCGCCGAACCGCACCGGGGCGGATGCGGGGTTTGCCGCTACTGCCTTACGGGACAGGTAGAGGTCTGCCGGACAAAAAAAGCAATCGGCTACCGGGTGGACGGGGCCTTCGCTCCTTTCCTGACACTTCCCGTGACCTCCCTTCATCGTATTCCGGAGGGGGTTTCCTTCGAGGAAGCCGCGCTCTGCGAACCGTTGGCGGTGGCGGTAAAGGCGGTTTTGGAGCGAAGCCGGGTGGAACCTCTGGATTTCGTGGTCGTCCTGGGCTGCGGGCCTGTGGGTCTGCTGGCCGCGGCTGCGGCCAAGGCGGCCGGCGCACGGGCCGTCCTGGTGTCCGGTACGGCCCGGGACGAGAAGCTCCGGCTTCCCGCGGCGCGGGCCATGGGAATCGACTACACGGTGAACGTGCAGGCCGAGGATCTGGGCGCCAAGGTGATGGAGCTGACCGGGGGGCAGGGCGCCGACCTGGTCGTGGAAGCCAGCGGAGCGGAACCCGCCATCCGGCAGGCTATGGACATCGTCAAGATCGACGGCCGCGTAACCGGGCTGGGTCTCACGGGCAAGGAGACGATCGCCATCAATTACGATACCGCCGTAAAGAAGGCCGTGCACCTGGACTGGAGCATGAGCTCCTCCTGGACGAGCTGGGAGAAGGCCGTGTCCCTCCTGGCAAGCGGCAAGGTGAACGTGAAGCCCCTGATCTCCGGGTCCTATCCCCTGGCGGACTGGGAATCGTCGTTCGAGAAGATCGAAACCCTGGAAGCCATAAAAATCCTGCTCGTACCGTAGGGAGGGAAGGAAATGAGCGAAAAGATCGTCCTCGGCGTGGACAGCAGCACCAGCGCCACGAAGGTCATAGCGTTCAGCGAGAAGGGCAAGGTTTTGGCGGAGAGCGCCAACAAGTATCCCCTGTACATGGACAACCCCGGCTGGGTGGAACAGGATCCCGAGGATTGGTGGAAAGCCTTCACGGCGGGCTGCCGGGAGGTGACCTCGAACCCTACCGTGAACGTCAAGGACTTCATGGGCATCGGGCTGACCCACCAGCGCTTCACCTTCGTCCCCGTGGACAAGGATATGAAGCCCCTCCGCCGAGCCATCCTCTGGAACGACATCCGCTGCTCCAAGGAGGCGGAATACGCCCGGCAGAAAATCGGGGCCCAGAAGATTTTCGAGCGGACGGGGTACCCGCCCGGACAGTGGACCCTCTACAAGGCCCTCTGGCTCAAGAACAACGAGCCCGAGGTGTACGCCAAGACGTACAAGCTCGTCCTGGTGCAGGATTACCTGATCTACCGGCTGACGGGCAAGCTGGTTACCCTCTCCGGAGCGGGGACCATGACCGGAGCCCTGGATATCGCCAACCCGGACCGCTGGGCGAACGACATCATAGAGGGTCTGGGGGTGCGCAAGGACATCTGGATCGACAAGATCCTGCCCGGCGCGACGGTGGCGGGCACGGTGACCGCCCAAGCCGCCCGGGAAACGGGCCTGCCGGAAGGCCTGCCCGTCGTGACCGGCGCCGGAGACCAGCCCTGCGGCATCCTGGGGGCGGGAGTCACCCAGCCCGGCGAGCTCGGGATCAACGGCGGGACCTCCTGCACCAACGAATTCGTGGACAAGGGAGTGCCGGAGCGGAAGAGACCTGACTATTTCATCGAGCTCAGCCCCTCGGGGGAATACATCGTGGAGAACTACATCCCCTCCGGCGGGTCGGCCCTCATGAACTGGTACAAGAACAACTTCGGGCACTGGGAGACGACGGAGGCCGAGAAGTCGGGCCGGAACGTCTACGAAGTAATCTACAACCAGGCTGCGGAATGCCCCACCGGAAACCGCGGCATGATGCTCATCCCCTACTTCCAGGGAGCCAACGGTCCGTACTGGGACCTGGACGCCCGAGGGGTCCTGTTCGGCATGAGCATGGACTGCGGGCGCCCCCAGATGGTCCGCGCCATCATGGAGGGCCTGGCCTACGAATCCCGCCGCCAGGCGGAATACATGGAGGCGGGCACCTCGACCTCCGTGGAGCGGATCGTCATGTACGGCGGATCCACGAAGAGCGACCTCTGGAACCAGGTCTTTTCGGATGTCTTCAACAAGCCCCTCAACGTTCCCCACACCACCGAGACCACGGCTCTGGGCGCGGCCATCAGCGCCGCCGTCGCCTGCGGCATGTACGGGAGCTGCAGGGAAAGCGCGGAGAAGATGGTCACCATCGACAAGCGCTACAAGCCCATCCCGAAAAACGCGGCCCGGTACGAGCGGTTCTACCGCGAGGTCTACGAGAAGTACTACGACAGCGTAGCGCACTTCATGCGGAAGATCGCCGAATTGAACGAAGGAAAGGACTGACCGATGGGAATCGAACTTGAGAATGTCAGCATGCTCTGGAACGGCGTCCCGTACCTGAAGGACGTCTCCCTGAAGATCGAGGACGGGGATTTCGTGACCTTCCTGGGCCAGACCGGGGCGGGCAAGACTACCCTGCTCCGGATCCTGGCCGGAATCGACAAGCCCGACAAGGGCCGGATCCTGGTGGACGGCAAGGACGTAACGGGCATTCCCGTCCAGCAGCGAAGCATCGCCATGGTGTACCAGCAATTCATCAATTATCCCTCCTTCACGATCTACGAGAACATCGCCTCCCCCCTGCGGGTCGGCAAGCGGAAGCTGACGGAGAAGGAAATCGACGAAAAGGTCCGGAGCACCGCCGCCCTTCTTGGGCTGACGAGCGTGCTGGACCACCTGCCCGAGGAGGTCTCGGGGGGTCAGAAGCAACGGACCGCGATCGCCCGGGCCCTGGTCAAGGACGCCAACCTGATCATCCTGGACGAACCGCTGGCCAACCTGGACTACAAGCTTCGGGAAGAGCTTCGGGGCGAGCTCAAGCGGCTGTTTGCGAAGCGGCACGGGGCCATCGTCTACGCCACCCCCGAGCCTATCGACGCGCTGGCCATGGCAACGAAGGTGGGTTTCCTGCACCAGGGGGAACTCCTCCAGTACGGGCCGACCGAAGACGTTTACAGCAACCCCACCTGCGTTGAAGTCGGGGAGTACTTCAGCTATCCCACGATGAACATGTTCCCCTGCAGGCTTGAGAAGTCCGGGAAGAAGTCCTTCCTGACAGCGACAGAGGAGTTCCGGGTCGACGTAAGCCAGCTGGCAGACAAGCTGGACAGGCAGGAGTACCTCCTGGGCATCCACGCCTACGCCCTGTCCACGGTCCCGGAAGCGGATCGGCTTTTGGAAATCCGGGCCACCCTGGACCTCTCCGAGGTCGTCGGGTCCGACACGGAGATCCACCTGACCCACAAGGGGCTTCGGTTCATCGCCCTGATGCAGAAGATCGTGAGCTACGAGATCGGGACGGAGGTTACCGTCTACTTGGAACCGGACAGGTTCTTCATCTTCGACAAGGAAACGCGCCGCCTGGTCGCCAAGACCTCGGACGCGAAATCCTCGTGACCCCGGAAAGAAGGTACGACCTATGGCGAGCATAGAACTGGTGGGCATGTGGCATTCCTACGAGGCCGGGAAAAAGAAAGGCTGGTTCAAGCCGAAAGAGGAATGCCCGGACGGAAGCTACTGCATAACCGACCTGAACATCAAATGGGATGACGGATCCGCCAACGCGCTTCTGGGTCCCTCGGGGTGCGGCAAGACGACCCTGCTCAACGTGATCTCCGGCCTTATCCGCCCCACCCGGGGCAGGGTCCTGTTCGACGGCAAGGACGTCACCGACCTGAGCCCCGAGGAACGGCACATCGCCCAGGTGTTCCAGTTTCCCGTTACCTACGAGTCCATGGACGTCTTCCAGAACCTGTCCTTCCCCCTCAAGAACGACGGGTGGGCGGCTGCCAAGATCGACGCCCGGGTCAAGGAGATCATCGCCCTGCTGGACATGGGAGAGATCGCCCACCGGAGCATGGCCAAACTGACCCCCGCGGACAAGCAAAAGGTATCCCTGGGCCGGGGCCTGGTCCGTCCCAATACGGCAGCGGTCCTCCTGGACGAACCCCTGACGGTCATTGACCCCAAGCAACAGTGGGATCTCCGGCGCAGGCTCCGCCAGGTGCAGCGCCAGCTCAAGCTCACGATGATCTACGTCACCCATGACCAGCACGAGGCCCTGACCTTCGCGGACAACATCACGGTGATGTCCCAGGGCCGGATCAGCCAGACCGGGACCCCGGAGGAACTCCACTCCAATCCCGCGAACCCCTTCATCGGCTTCTTCATCGGAAGCCCGGGCATGAACCTGCTGGAGTGCACCCTCAAGGGCGGCGACCTGGATTTCGGGGGCTTCTTGATCCCGGCCTCTCCGGGCCTGAAGGCCAAGGTCGCGGGCTGCGGCGGATCCTGCAGGCTCGGCATACGGCCCGAGTCCGTGGAGATAGCCTACGAGGCAAAGAAGGGCTGGCCGGAATTCTCCCTGCTTACGGTGGAGAACATGGGCGCCTACAAGGTCCTAACCCTGGAAGCCGGAACCCGGCGCATCAAGAGCCGGATTCCTGAAAACGCCGCGGTGACGGAAGGCGCCAAGCTCTGGGTTCGGTTCCCCGAGGAGCACGTGAAGATTTTCAAGGACGACGTCCGCATCGACGGATGATCGGACCACCCAAGGAGATATCGAGCGATGAAGAATAAAGCTTGGCTCTTCCTGATCCCCACGCTGGTCCTCGTGGCGATCAACGCGTTCATCCCCATGATGACCGTCGTGAACTATTCCTTCTTCAACCTCTACTCGGGGTCGACGCCGGAATTCGTGGGACTCCAGAACTATTACGACCTGTTCCGGGATCCGTTCTTCCACAGCGCGCTATGGAGGCAGATCGTCTTCAGCATCGCGGTCCTGGTGGTCCAGATACCCCTGGGAATCGCCATCGCGGCCTGCATGCCCAAGAAGGGCATCGGTGTCACGATTTCCCTGGTCCTCCTGGGTTTCCCCCTCCTGATCCCCCACAACGTGGTGGGGATCATCTGGCGCCTCTTCACCCAGGACAACATCGGCATAGTGCCTACGGTGCTCGCGTGGTTCGGCTACACCTACAACGTCGCCATGAGCCCCGTGGACGCCCCCTTGACGATCTTCGTCTGTGACGTCTGGCACTGGACGCCCCTCATCGCCCTCCTGTCCTTCGCGGGCATGCAGGCCATCCCGGACGCCTTCTACCAGGCCGCAAAGATCGACGGGGCCTCCGCCTGGAAGACCTTCCGGTACGTCACACTGCCCAAGATGCGGAATGTCCTGACCATCGGGATCCTCCTGCGTTTCATGGATTCCTTCAAGGTCTACGACGAACCCATGACCATCACCGGCGGCGGTCCCGGAAGTTCCACGACCTTCCTGAACATCTTCGTGGCCCGCAAGGCGGAGTCCTACGACCTGGGCTACGCCGGCGCGGTGTCGATCGTCTACCTGCTCATCGTCATGGTGGTGAGCTATCTGTTCTTCCAGGTGCTTAGCCGCGTCGGGAAGGGAGGGGCCGACAAATGACCAAGGAACGATTCTTCAAATGGCGATACGTGTTTCTCGTGGTGTTCTTCTTCTTCCTGTTCCTGCCCGTGTACTGGATGATCAACTGCTCCCTCAAGTTCGACACCGAGATCCTCAGCGACCTGACCCTGTTCCCGAAGCAGTTGACCTTCAAGAACTACAACACCATTTTCACCTCTCCGGACTGGCGGTCGAGCATCATCAACTCCCTGGCCTACGTGTTTATGAACGTGATCATCACGCTCCTGGCCGCCGTCCCGGGGGCCTACGCGTTCTCCCGGTGGAAGTTCATGGGGGACAAGCACCTGTTCTTCTGGCTCCTGTCCAACCGCATGGCCCCGGCGGCGATCTTCATCGTCCCCTTCATGCAGCTGTACTCGACCTTCGGCCTGTTCGACACCCACTTTGCGGTGGCCCTGGGGCACTGCCTGTTCAACATCCCCCTGGCCATCTGGATCCTGGAAGGCTTCATGTCGGGCATCCCCCGGGAGATCGACGAGACCGCGTTCATCGACGGCTATTCGTTCTGGCGGTTCTTCCGGAAGATCTTCTTCCCCCTCATCGGCCCGGGCGTGGGCGTGGCGGCCTTCTTCGCCTTCACCTTCTCCTGGGTTGAACTGATCATCGCCAAGGCCCTGACCCTGACCAACACCAAACCCCTGGTGGTCCAGCTCTCCGTGGGAATCGGGGCCGAGGGAGTCAAATGGGGGCTCATGGCCGCCGCCGGCGTGGTGACCCTGATACCCGGCGCCATCGTCGTGTATTTCGTCCGCAACTACATGGCGAAGGGCTTCGCCCTGGGGAGGGTGTGAGATGAACTTCAGCTGGATGATGTGGACCTGGCAGACGGGGCTGTTCTTCGTCCTGCTCTTCGCGGCGATCATCTTCAACGGCATCATGGGCGCCCGCAAGCCCGTGGTGGAACGGAAGGGCTTCCTTCCCATAGCGACGACCCCCGGGGACCGGCTGTTCATCGGGCTGATCTCCAGCATGGCGATCATCCTGCTCTGGCTGGCCTTCGTAGGCTATGCCTTCCTTGGGATCGCGACCGTCCTGACTTTCGTTTGGTTCGCCGTAGAGGCGAAGTGGGGTTGAAAGGCGGCCGCCGGGCATCCGCTCCCCGGACACCCGGCGGCCTTAGAGATGGCCGCTCCAAGCCGAACCAATGGAGCCCAGTAGGGAAAGGAGGTGGGCCGGCAAGCAGTATATCCGTTCCGTTCGATGTTCACAATGTTCCAACGTTTTGAGGAGGCAATGATGAAGAAGTTCATTCTCTGTGTCCTCGCCCTCATGGCCGCCACGGCCGTGTTCGCCCAGGTTTCCGACGCCGTGCTTGACAAGTGGATAAAGGAATTTACCCCCTCCGTCATGTCCGTCGAGGAGCAGAAGGCCGAGCTGCAGTGGTTTGCCAAGGCGGCGGCGCCCCTGAAGGGCGTATCGATCAAGTCGACCGCTGAAGGCATCAAGACCCACTACTACGAGTCCGAGGTCCTCGCGAAGGCCTTCACCGAGATCACCGGGATCAAGGTGACCCACGACGTGATCGGCGAAGGCGAGCTCGTTGACCGCATCCAGCGCCAGATCCAGACCGGTCAGAAGCTGTACGACATCTACGTGAACGACACGGACAACGTCGGCTGGCACTACCGGAACGACGCCGCGGTGAAGTTCAACGAACTCATGAAGGGCGAAGGCCGGGCGTACACCAACCCCTACCTCGACCTGGAAGACTGGCTCAACCTCGAGCAGGGCACCGACTACGAAGGCAACCTGCTCCAGATCCCGGACCAGCAGTTCGCCATCCTCTACTGGTTCCGCTACGACTGGTTCGAGAATCCCGAGCTCAAGGCCCAGTTCAAGAAGCAGTTCGGCTATGACCTGGGCGTGCCCCTCAACTGGGCCGCCTACCGCGACATCGCCGATTTCTTCACGAACACCGTCAAGAACCTGGACGGGAAAAAGATCTACGGGCACATGGACTACGGCAAGAAGGGCCCGTCCCTCGGCTGGCGCATCTCCGACGCATTCCTGGCCATCGGCGGCATGGGCGACAAGGGTCTCCCGAACGGCCTGCCCGTCGACGACTGGGGAATCCGCGTCGAGAACGGCATCCCGAAGGGCGCCTCCATCCAGCGCGGCGGCGATCTCAACGGTCCGGCCGCTGTCTACGCGATCACCTACTACGTGGACTGGATGAAGAAATACGCCGACCCCGCCGCCCTCTCCATGGGCTGGTCCGAGGAAGGCCCCGTGCCCGCCCAGGGCCACATCGCCCAGACCTGGTACATGTGCCTCACCTGGCTGTCCGACCCGCTCTTCGCGGACAAGGCCAGCCCGGTGGTCGGCAAGGACGGCAACCCGCTTTGGCGCGTGGCCGCCCAGCCCCACGGCAAATACTGGATCCCCGGCCAGAAAGTCGGCTATCAGGATTCCGGCGCGTGGACCATTCCCGCCGCCACGGTCAAGGGCAAGGAACGCCTGGCCGCGTGGATGTGGGCGCAGTTCTGCGTGTCCAAGACCGTCGACCTCAAGCGCACCCTGATCGGCCGCACGTTCATCCGCAAGTCGACCATCTGGTCGCCCGTGATGGACGAGAACCGCGAACTTTTCGGCGGCGTGGTGGATTTCTACCGCTCCAACCAGGTCAAGCTCTACACCGGTACCGGTCTGAACGTCCCCCACTACCCGCTCATGGCGGAACAGTTCTGGCAGAACGTTTCCCAGATCATCACCGGCGAAGTCACGCCCCAGAAGGGCATGGACAACCTGGCGTTCAAGCTTGACGACATCATGGGCAAGCTGAAGATGAAGAAGAACTCCCCCGTCCTCAACCCGCTCGAGGCCCCGGCCAAGTGGCTGGGCCGCAAGGCGGCGGACGGATCCCTCCTCGCGCCGAAGGCCGAGATCAAGGGAGAGCAGAAGCCCGAGACCATCTCCTACAAGGCCGCACTCCAGGAATGGGTGCCCTGATCGGAGAATGAAAAGTGGCTCCTGCCGCACTTAGGGGGCCGCCCGGGCAATGCCCGGACGGCCCCCGTCTTTAGTATCCGTCCATGTTCTCCGGATAAAAACGGCCCGCGCCGGCATCCCTGCCGCCCGCGGGCCGCTCCGATTTTCCGAGCCTTCCGATGGATCCGGATTACATCCTTGAAAGCCGTTCTGTGACGGCTTTTTTCGTGAATCCGAAGTGCTCCGCCAGCTTGTCCGCGGGTCCCGATTCCCCGAAGGTGGGGATAGTCACGGTCGTCACCGATTCGTCGAAGGGACTGGTCCATCCGAGGTCGCAGGCTGCCTCGATCACAGCCTTCCGGGCCGAGGCGGGTACCAGAGCCTCCCTCCAGGCCGGGTCCTGGCGCAGGAAGTCCTCCCGGCAGGGCATTGAGACCACACGGATCCTCCGCCCCGGAAGGTCCTCCGCGGCGGAGACAGCCAGCGAGACCTCGCTTCCCGTGGCGATGATCACGATTTCGGGTTTCCCCGTACAGTCCCGTACGACATATGCGCCCTTGTCGAAAGAGGTCCTCCAGGCGGCGTCGTGCTTCTTCAGGGTCGGCAAGGCCTGGCGGGACAGAATGAGGGCGGTCGGGCCGTCCGTCCGCTCGCACGCACGGCGCCATGCCTCGTTGGTTTCCTCCGGATCCCCGGGCCGCAGGACCCTGAGGTTCGGGATCGCGCGCAGGGCGGCCAGGTGCTCGACGGGTTCGTGGGTCGGACCGTCCTCGCCCACGA
>JBFZER010000244.1:0-3437 GCA_041306765.1 Spirochaetota bacterium
TTCCCGCGCGGCGAGAGCCGCGCACGACAATCGCGCCGGTCGTATAACGGCTATTACCCCAGCCTTCCAAGCTGGAGACGAGGGTTCGACTCCCTTCCGGCGCTATCCAAGAAGGCCCGCCAGCGGCGGGTCTTCTCATTTTAGGCGGAAGGGAGTCGAACGGGCGGGTGCGCGCCGCGAAAGCGGCGAAAGGGCGCCGCGGATGGCGCCCGCCAGAACCCGCCCCGGACCGAAAGGCCGAGCCAGGAGGGCGAGGCCTGGAGGTTCTGAGGCGGCGGGCCGGAGTTTCGGGACGATTTTACCCTTGAAAACTACACATGCGTATAGTATACCATGGGTATGATGATGCAGGAATCCGCCCTTGCTGACCTCCGCATAGGAACCTCCGGGTATGACTACCCGGAATGGAGGGGGGTGTTCTATCCGGAGGGGCTTTCCCGGAAGGAGTTTCTCGGATTCTACAGCGAGCGCTTCGATACCCTCGAGATAAACTACACGTATTACGGACAGCCCCGGGCCGAAGTCTTCCAGGGAATGCTGGACCGGCTTCGGCGGCCGATCGATTTTTCGGTGAAGGCGTACCGCACCCTCACCCATGAGCGGGATGCCGGAACCCTGGCGGCCGCGGCCCGGCAGTTCCGGGCGGGACTGGAGCCCCTGATCCGCGCGGAGTGCCTGGCCGCCGTCCTGCTCGAGTTCCCTTCTTCCTTTCGCTATACGACCGGGGAGAGGCTCTACCTGGCCCGCCTTCTGGACGAACTCTCGGGGATGCCCCTTGTGGTCGAACTGCGCAACCCGGAGTGGTACGGGGCGCGGGTGATCCAGGCCCTGCGGGAACGCGACGTGGGCCTGTGCATCCTCGACGCGCCCCGGGTGCCGGGGCTTCCCCTGGTCTCCGACGTGGTCACGGCGGATATCTCCTACGTGCGGTTCCACGGACGGAACGCCGCGGCCTGGTGGTCGGGGGATGCCGGCACCCGCTACGAGTATCTCTACGATCCGGAGGAGCTTTCCGGATGGATACCGCGCCTCGCGTCCCTCGGCTCCCAGGCGCGGAAGATCCGGGTCTATTTCAACAACCACCGGAGGGGGAACGCGGCCGCCAACGCCCGGGACCTGGCCCTGCTGGCGGCTTCCTCCCGCCGGGCCTAGGGGTTCGTCATGCCGGCGGGGACCATCCTGCACATAAACGCCGTCGGGCTCATGGCCGCGATGGAGGAGAACCTCGAACCGGCCCTGCGGGGGCGCCCCTTCGTGATCGCCAACGGGGGCGCGGCCCGGGCCGTGGTCCTGGATCTCTCCCGGGAAGCCCATCGGGAGGGCCTCCGGCGGGGCATGCTCCTGGCCCGGGCGAAGGGCGAGCTTGCGGGCCTCCTGGTGCGGGAGCCGCGGGAGGAGCTCTACGCGGGGGCGAACGAAACCCTCGGCCGCATCTGCCGGGTGTACAGCCCCCGGGTGGAGGTCGCGGGCATCGGGCACGTCTTCGCGGACCTGGCGGGGACGGCCCGGCTCAACGGCCCCGGGCAGGACGTATCCCAGAGGATCCGGACGGAGATCCTCGACGCCACGGGTCTCCGGCCGGTCCTGGCCCTGGCGGGATCCAAGACGGTCAGCAAGGTGGCCACCCGGGTCTTCCGCCCCGGGGGCTTCGTGGCCCTGTCCTCGGGGGAGGAGTCCCTGCTGATGCGGCATCAGCCCGTCGGGCTCCTGCCGGGGGTGGGCCCCGTCCTTTCGCGCCGGTTCGACCTTCTGGGCATCCGGGAGATCGGGGACCTGGCGGGGCTTTCGGCCTCCGAAGCCCGCGCCCTGGGGGAGCGGGGGCCGGAGCTCGCGGCCCGGGCCCGGGGAATCGACGCCGGCCCCGTGGATCCCGAGCCCCCGGAGCTCCGGGTCGAACGGGGGCGCTTCGTCTTCGAGCCCGATGCCTCGGACCCGGAAATCCTGGGGCCCCGGCTGGACGCCCTGGCCTCGGAACTGGCGTACTGTCTGCGCAGGAAGGGCCTGGGAGCCCGGCGCGTCCGGGTGGAGCTGTCCTACGCGGACGGCTTCCGGAGCTCCGCCTCCGCGGGGTCCTCCCGGGTCCTCGCCCGGGACGACGAGATCGTCCGCTTCGCCCGGGAAGCCTTCCGGAGGGCCCGGACGCGCCGCGTCCGCATCCGGCGGATCGCCGTCGACCTGTACGAGCAGGATTCCGCGGGCCCCGAGCTGGATCTCTTCGAGCCCCAGGACGCCCGCCTCTCGCTCCTCCAGCCGGCCCTGGACAGGGTCCGGACCCGCTACGGCTTCGGCGCCGTGGTTCCGGCCGCCCTGCTGGCCGCCGCCCGGCCCGTTCCCGCCGCGGGCTAGGGGGCGGGATTGTTCACGCCCCTGCTGACCTCCTCCTGCTATTCCTTCCACTACGGAACGATGTTCCCCCGGGACCTGGTCCGGCAGGCCGGGCGCCTGGGGTATCCGGCCCTGGCCCTGACCGACCGGAACGGGGTATACGGGATCCCGGCCTTCCTGGAGGCCTGCGGACAGGAAGGTTCCCGGGAGGAGGGTCCCGACGGGCGGGCGGAGCCGGGGGCGGCGGGCGGGATGCGGCCGATCCTGGGGACGGAGCTGGCGGAGGGATCGGCACGGGCCCTCCTGATCGCCCGGACCCGGGAGGGTTGGTCCCGGATCTGCCGGATCCTCACGGCCCGCTCCGAGGGCGGGTTCGACCTGGCCGAGGCGGTCCGGGCCGAGGCGGAAACGGGGCCCTGCGTCCTCGGGCGGGGCGCCCCGCCGGATCTGTTCATCGCCACCGACGACCTTCCCCTGCTCGAGGCCGCCCGGGGGAAGGTCTATGCCCTTCTTGCGCCTGTCTCCGGCCGGGCCGGCAAGGGCGAGCGCTCTTTCCGGCGAGCCTTGATGGCAACCGGTTCCCCTCCCTTGGCCACGGGGGAGGTCCGCTTCCTGGATTCCGCCGGCCGGGAAGTCCAAAGGCTCCTGGCGGCCATCGGGAGCGGAAGGACCACGGCCGAGGTCCTGGAGGACGAGCTGGCCCCTCCGGGCGCGATCCTCGCCCCGCCCGCCGGGGCCCTGCGGCCCTATGAGGCCGTACCCGAGGCGGTCGCCGCCAACGAGGCCCTGGCGGAGTCGGTGGAGCTCCGCTCGATCTTCGACGGCTTCATCTTCCCGAGATATGCCGGGGGCGGGGGTCGGGGCTCGGCCGCCCTGCTGCGCTCCCGGGTATACGAGGGGGTCGGGAAGCGGTACGGGTCCGTGGAGGACCCGGTCCGGTCCCGGGTGGAGTACGAGCTGGGGATCATCGAGTCCAAGGGATTCTCCGACTATTTCCTGGTCGTGCAGGACATAGTCCGGAAGACCTCCCGGACCTGCGGGCGCGGAAGCGCCGCGGCCAGCGTGGTTTCCTACGCCCTGGGCATAACGGACGTGGATCCCCTTGCCCACGG
>JBFZER010000245.1:0-7184 GCA_041306765.1 Spirochaetota bacterium
CCGTGATAGCCACACGGACCCTGGATTGATCCCGGCGCCGGGGGCGGACGGGACCCCGGACGGCCTGCGCGCCGGGGATTCCCGAAGTCTGCAACCGGAACGATGCTTTCGCGTCCAACTAGGTGCGGGTCCGCGCCGCGGGCATCCGGTTCCGCGGGGGGCTCGCGAAATCCCGGAACCCGAGGTGCAACCGTGACGAACCTTCCCGCGGCCTCCCAGATCATCGTCTCCATCATCCCCATCGTGGGGATCGTGGCGGGCGCCGTCGTGGTCTTCTTCTACCTGCTGTGGAACCACAAGGAAAAGGCGGTCCTGATCGAGCGGGGCCAATACCAGCGCCCCGTTTTCGACCTGGACACCTTCTGTCTTCTTGCGGGGCTTCTCCTCTCCGGGGTGGGCACCGCGCTCACGGTCGTACTGGCCCTGATGAACGGCCCGGGCTACGAGATCCTGGGCGGGGCCATACCCCTGGCGGTCGGGGCTTCGTTCCTGGCTTTCTACGGCTTCCGGGCCGTCCGCGGAAGGAGATGACGGAGGCTCCGGGCGTTCCGGACGAGGTCCTGGTGGCCCAGGTCCTGGACGGCCGCGCGGACGCCTTCGGGGAGCTTGCCCGGAGGCACCAGCGGCGGGTATTGCGCATCGGCTACGGGTTCTTCCGGAACGCGGAAGACGCGGCGGACTTTGCCCAGGACGTGATGATCAAGGCCTACACGGCCCTGGCCTCGTTCCGGGGGGCGGCCCGGTTCTCCACCTGGCTGACCCGGATCGCCTACAACACGGCCATCAACGAGGCCCGGCGCAAGCCCCGGTACGATCCCCTGGAGACCGATCCCGTGGACGTCCGCGAACTTGCCCCGGAGGACCGGCACATCCGGGAGGAGACCGTCGCGGCCCTCCGTAGGGCCATGGAAGACCTGCCCCGGAAGTACGCCGTCTGCCTGGACATGTACTTTTACCTGGGCATGAAGTACGGGGAGATCAGCAAGGCCACCGGGTTTCCGGTGAACACGATCAAGTCACACGTCTTCCGCGCCAAGCGGGAGCTGCGCGCGGCGCTGGACGCCGCGGAGGTGGACGGATGAAGTGCGAAGTTTTCGAGGAACGCTACGACCGGGCGGAAGAGGGAGCCAAGCTTTCCCCGTCCCTCGCCCTGCACCTTGCCCGCTGTCCCCGCTGCGCCGCCCGGGTGGAGCTTCGCCGCCGTGCCCTGGAGCTCTACCGCCTGCCCGGCCCCGATCCGGATATCGCTTCCCGGATCCTGGCCGCCCTGCCCTTCCTGCCCCGGCCCCGTAGGACGGTTTCCCTGCGGGACTGGATCCTGAGCGGCCTCGTGCTCTCCGTATCCGTGGTGCTGGTTCCCGCGCAGAAGGTTTTTGCCCTGGTGATAGAGGCGTACGGGAACCGCTGGATGCTGCCCTTCGCCCTGGTGTTCGGGCTTGCGGTTACGGTCTTCGGGGCCCTCTTCATCGGCACCCACATGGACGAAATGTCCGGCATGCTGGGCTGGTCGAAGGGACGCACGGCCCGGTAGGACCCCGGAATTGAGCGGGCCGCCCGAAAGGGCGGCCCGCGGGTCTCAGGGAGTCGCCGGCTTCACGGTTTAAATCCGGAATCCTCCGGCCTTGTCCGGGTCAGGTCGACTCCGGCTCCTTTACGATCTCGATCTTGATGCCCTCGGCGGTCTCCATCTCCTCCCTGGGAGGGACGGTCACCCGGAGGATCCCGTTCTTGAACAAGGCCTTGACCTTTTCCTGGGCGAACTTGTCCGCCGGGACGTAGTACTTCTGCTTCTCGATGTCCTTGAGCTTGAGGCGCCGCTTGATGAACCGTACCCCGTCTTCCGGCGCAGACTCGAGGCCGATGCGGGCGGAGAAGAGCATGTAGTCCCCCTGGAAAGAGAGGCTGATGTCCTTCTCGTCGAAGCCCGCCACCGCGAACTCGAACACCAGGGTCCGGTCCGGGGTGAGGAAAATGTTCATGGGGGGGTAGGAGAAGTTGGGGTACCAATCCGTGTTCTCGTCGAAGTCCGGGCCGTGAAACCAGGGACCCCGCGCGGGGCCTCCGGGGCCGAACTTGTCCTGAAACTCTTCGCCGAGGTTCTTGGCCGCGTCGAAGATCTCGTCCAGCATGGACCCGATGTCCACGTACATCCTGTTGCCCTTCATACATTCCTCCGTCCTGCGAGGATCCCCTCCGGACCTCTCGGGTCCGTCGAGGCGTCGTGTGCGCCCTCCATGCGGAGCGGCGCCGTCGGGTCGGATGTCCTTGGGGGACCAGCCGAACCGGTGTCCTTAAAATAGCTATAATTCTCGAAAAAGGCAACCCGGGCTGTCCACTACGTCGGCTGCCAATTGGACAGCCCGTGGACGGGGCACAGCCCCGTCCACGGGTTGTCGCCGGCTATTTCGCGGGCGGATACAGGAAGGGGTAGTTCTTCTTGGCCCCCGCGGCGGCCCAGTCCTCGGGGATTACCTTCCAGTTGTTGTCCGAGGCGGGGGTGATGACGCCCGCCTGTTTCTCGAACCACTTGAGCATGTAGTACCGGAGGTCCTTGGTGGTGGAGGAGGTCACCATTTCCAGGCGGGCCAGCTTCTTCGCGTCCAGGCCCACGCCCTTTGTCAGGTGCCCGCCGCCGCCGGAGCCTCGGTAGGAGTTGATGGCCACGCTGTAGGTCTTCGCGGGGTCGAAGGGGGAACCGTTCGACATGCCGGTGATGGTGATCCGGCTTCCGACGGGTTTGGACACGTCCACCGTGTAGTTGAGCCCCGCGAAGGAATCGTAATTATAGGCCCGGGTGACAGTATCGTAGGAGTTGTACCGGGCGTTGAAGATCAGCTTGCCCTCCTTGTCCTTGGCAAACGCGATGAGGTCGTCCTCGGGGCCGGCCATGGTGTTGAACCACCCGCCGTAGGAGAACTCCATGAACTTCCTGATCTGCTCCCCCGTCAGGTCCATGGTGTACAGGAAGTTCTCGTACTTGTAGAGGCTGAACATGTCCCGGACCTTGATGGTCCCGTCCGCCGTGGTGGGCAGGTAGGCGTACATGTCCAGGGGGGCGGCGATGGAGATCTGGGCGGGCTTGAGGCCCATGGCAGGGTCCGCGCAGAGCTCCAGCTGTATCTTGTGGATCAGGTCCACGAAGGCGGAGTCCCCGAACATCGCCACGTCGGAGGTGATCTTGCCGCTCATCTTGCCGATGGGCCGCTCCACCCAGGCCATGAGCTCCGCCTTGTAGGGGTCGAACTTGGCCAGGAAATCCGGGTCCGCGGGCCTGTCCTTGAGGGCCAGGAGGGTGCCGTTCACCTCCTTGATCCAGGTCTTGTTCGGTTTGTCCCAGCGCAGGGAGACCTCCACCACGGGGATCGCGGCGGCGCCGGCCAGGGCTCCGTAGATCGGAACGACCTTGCCGTTCGGGTCCTTGACCCACATCTTCTTCTTGGTGGCCGGGTCGAAGCCCATACCGTCCCAGCCGGCGTGATCATGGCCGACCAGGATGAAGTCGAAGCCCGGCACGCGCTCGACGATCAGCTGGCTCCCGCTCTCGTTCTTGGGCGTATCCGCGGTCTGTCCGCCGTAGGTGTAATCCACGCCGGCGTGGAAGAGGCCGACCAGCAGGTCCGGCTTCTCCTTTTCCAGAATGATCGGAACCCACTTTTTCGCGGTCTCCACCATGTCCAGGATATCCATGCCGCTCCAGAAGGCCCGGGGGAGCTGCTCGGTGATCTTGGGCTCCGTGAGGCCGAGAATGGCGATCTTCACGCCCTGGCGGGTCACGACGGCGTAGGGCTTGAAGTAGGGTTCGCCGGTCTTTTCGTCCACGACGTTGGCGCAGATGAAGGGCATCTTGAGCTCCTTCACCATCTTGTCGTAGACGGGGTGGCCCGCCTCGATGTCGTGGTTGCCGACCGTGACGGCGTCGAAGGCGAGGTGGTTGAGGACCTCGGACCAGATATGGGGAACCCCGGTCTTCTCGAAGTTGTAATAGTAGACCGTTGGCTGCCCCTGCAGGGAGTCCCCGTTTTCGAGGAGAACGACTTCCCCGGCCGCGCGCTTTTCCTTGACCAGGGACGCGACCTGGGCCATGGAGGTCGCCAGGGGCTTCCCGGTGATGAAGTCGTAGGGGAAGATGGCCCCGTGGATGTCCGAGGTCTCTATGAAGGTGAGCTTGAGGGGCTGGTCTACGAATTGGTCGAATTTCGTGGCGCAGGACCCCAGGGCCAGGACCGCGATCAGGGCGATTCCGGCCAGGACACGGAACGTACGTTTCATGAATGCCTCCTGTTGGTTATCCGAACGGCAGCGCAGGGTTTCGGGGGCCTTAGTATACACCCGGAGCGCGGCTATGGTTAGGGAAATGTGAGCCCGGCGTTGCCTGGTTCCCGCGGCTCCGGGCCCGGATGACCCCGGTTCAGCCTTGGAACCGGTTCGAAAGCGTCCGGAAGCGCCGGTCCGCGGCCCGGGCGGCCCGGTGGTCCCCCAGCTCGGCGCAGGCGTCCCGGAGGTTGAACCAGGCGTCCGGGTAATCCTCCCGGAGGGCGACGGCCCGCTCGAAGGCTTCCCGGGCCTCCCCGTAGCGGGTGGAGACGAACAGCACGACGCCCAGGTCATTCCAGGCCTCGGGGCAGGCGGGGTCCAGGCGGAGGGCCTGCCGGTAGAGGGTCTCCGCGCCGGTGCCGTCGCCTTCCTCCCAGGCCAGCAAACCCAGGGCCGTCAGTACGTCCGCCCGGGGAGGGGCGGCTTCCAGGGCGGCCAGGAAGGCGGCCCGGGCCTCCAGCCGCAGACCCCGGTCTCGAAGGACGGTAACCAGGTTATAGAGGAGGTCCGGGCTTCCGGGATCGAACTCCAGGGCGGTGCGGAAGGCCGCCTCGGCTCCCTCCAGGTCTCCCCGGGCCGTAAGGTCCCGGCCCCGGGCGTCCCAGTCCGCCGCGTCCACAGGCCCCGCCTATCCCCGCCGGGGGACCACGGCCCAGCCCCAGGGCTCCACCGTCCGTCCCAGGACTCTCCGTCGCTTCGGGGTGTGGTTCAGGATCACGGATACCTCCGAGCCGTCCGAACGGCGCCGGTCCACGATCTCCACGCCCGCACCCGCGAACCGGGGTGCGATGCCGGCGGATTTGAGAATCCGCCGGTAGAGCAGGAAGGTCGCCGCGGGGTCCGGACTGGTCCCTATGTACCAGACCTTACCCCGGCCCAGGGAGTTGACGGTGACGCAGGGCTCGCCGCGGTAGAATTTCTTCCGGTCCGTCCAGAAGGCCGCGGGCTTGGCTGTCTCGGGCTCCAGGATGTCCGCCCAGACCTCCCCGCGGGCCGGTATCGGCAGGTTCCCGATCCGAAGGCGGGCTTTTGTTTTTCCCAGGGACTCGAAGCGGG
This sequence comes from Spirochaetota bacterium, assembly GCA_041306765.1. Taxonomy (GTDB): domain Bacteria; phylum Spirochaetota; class Spirochaetia; order Treponematales; family UBA12059; genus JAAYUR01. Next base: position 5,371 of record JBFZER010000245.1, read on the forward strand.
GCACCCGGATCCCCGCCAGGGCACGGAAGAGCCCCGGCAGGGGTTCGGAGACGTTGCGGTTCGTAAGGTCCCGGGCTCCCGCGCGGTAGGACAGGACCAGGACGCCGCCCCGGTCCACCCAGGCCGCCAGGCGCTCCACGAAGGAGGGATCCGCCATCTGGTACAGGGGCAGGGAGATGAGTTTGTAGCGGTCCAGGTCCACGGAGCGGACGCTCTTCACGTCTGCGTTGACGTTGAACACGATGTACGGCGCGAACCAGCGCGCCAGCTCCACGTCCAGGCCCGCCTGCATCCAGTCGTTGTTCTTGAGGTAGAGCCCCAGGGAGAGGTACTGCTCCCGCAGGAGGCGCGCGTCGTCCTTGGAATACACCAGGCAGACGGGGCTCTCGAAGGGCTCGGAGGCGAAGTCCGAAAAGGCCGTTCCGGCCTCGGCCCGATTGGCTCCCAGGACCCGCATCCGCTCGGTCTCCCGGTCGTCCGTGTCCAAAAGGCCGTAGCAGAGCTGTTCTTGGGCGAAGGCGGCGGTGCGCCAGCGGAAGTAGACGATCCGCTCCGCCCCCCGGGCGATCGCCTGGTTGGTCCAGAGGGCCACCCGCTTTTCCGGGGGGAGGTGGCCCAGGCAGACGTGGGCCTGGATCCCGCTCATCTGCTCCATGACCGTGAAGGGCCCGTCCTTCTTGAGGCCCCGGACGTAGCTCATCAGGAAGGACTGGAAGAAGTAGGGCAGGGGCTCCTCGTCCTCCCCCCAGACCGGGTAGTTGTCCCAGGAGGCGAAGTCCATGCCCCGGGTCACGTCCTCCATGTCCAGGGACAGGGAGAAGGGCACGGGAAAGAGGTTCGTGGTGATCCACTTCTCCGGGGTCGAGGCGGCGCGGAGGATCTCGGCCTGCTCCGAGGCGAAGGCCGCGGCGGTGTCCGATAGGAAGCGGTCGTAGTCCAACAGCAGCGCTGGGTTGTGGCGGGTGGCGGGCTGTACCCTGGGCACGGGAACCTGGGAGAACTCGGAGACCGTCCGGCCCCAGAAGACCGAACCCCAGGCCTCGTTCATGGACCGGACGTCGCCGTAGCGGCGGGCCAGCCAGGCGCGCCACTCCCGGGCGCAGTGGGGGCAGACGCAGCGGTCCGAGCCTTCGTGGCCCAGCTCGTTGTCGATCTGGAAGCCCTCCACCTCCGGGCGCTTCCCGTACCGACCGGCGATCTCGCGCACCAGGCGGCGGGAGGCTTCGCGGTAGGCGGGGGCGTTCCAGCAGCCTTCGCGGCGGGCGCCGAAATCCCGGACCCGCCCCGAGGGGTGGGTCTGCAGGACCCCGGAGGGGTCGCCGGCCAGCCAAGCCGGGAGGGTGGCCGTGGGGGTGCCCAGGATGACGGAAATCCCGCGGTCCGCAAGCACGCGGATCGCCTCGTCGAAGAGGGAAAAATCATAACGACCGGGCTCGGGCTCCACCAGGGCCCAGGCGAATTCCATCATCCGGACGGTTGCGACCCCGAAGGCCTTCATCCGGTCCGCGTCGGATTTCCACAGGGAACGGTCCCACTGCTCGGGATACCAGTCGACTCCGAAGCTCAGTCCCATGCGTCCTCCGTCCCGTTAGTCCTTCTTGCGCCAGCATACTTCCATGTAGAACCTGGCCGCCCCGTCCTGGGGAAGAAGCTCCAGGGCCTTCTGGAAGTAGTGGAAACCCGCCAGGAAGTCCTTCTGGTAGTACCGGAGCATGCCCTGCTCGAAATATGTGTTGGCCCTCATCTTCTCGTCGAAGCCCTGATCCTGGGTATCCCCGAAGATCTCGAAGCAGGACACCGGGGCGGAGATCGGA
>JBFZER010000246.1:0-5246 GCA_041306765.1 Spirochaetota bacterium
CTGCCCTCCCCTCTTCTACCGGATCACGGAGCGAATCAGTCCGATCTGATCCGGGAACCCTCGGTCCGGTCGGCAGGCGCGCTGGGCAGCTGCTGCCTCATAGTTCCAGGCCCAGGAGGAACCGGATACGGCCGTTGGTGAAGGATTTCTGGTCGTAGATCGCGTCCACGGGCAGAAACGCGTCGTACGCGTAGGCTATCCCGATCAGGGGGCGCCGCTCCCCGACCGGGAAGGTCAGGGTCAGGGAACCCTCAAGACTTTGGCTCTCGTAGACAAAGTCCTCGGCACTTCCCAGGACCACGGCTACCGAATAGCCGATGTGCCGGACCCAGTCCACCCCGCCCCGGATCGTCCAGCCCGGAGCGGGCCGGAATGCGATCGTCCCGCCCAGCCGGGTCTCGAAGCCCTCGTCCCAGACGGCATAATCCTCGCTTCCGGTGGTTGAATAGTACGCGGTTCCCTCCAGGTATTCTTTCAGGGTGAAGGGCCAGGAAGTCCGGTAGTAGGCTTCCGCTGAGACGGGCCCCAGGGCAAGATAAAAATCCGCTCCCAGGAGGGGTTTGGCCCACAGCGTACGCTGCTCGACATAATACACGTACGCGGCAGGCACCGTCCCCTGGCCGTACTTGTCCTCGTCCAGGATCACACCGTTGACCAGGGCCACGGGGCTGAGTGAGAGGCGGCCCGCCCTCCCGAACCTCAGGGCCAGGACGTCCGCGGGCAGGCGGAAGACCTCGAAGTCCACAGTCTTCCGGGACTGGATGACCGTTGTCGTGCCTCCGCCCTCGGGGTATTCCTCCAGGAAGCCCGAGGAGGCGAACAGGAGGCCCGACTCCCCGAAGGAAGCCCATTTCAGGCGCAGGGAGGCCGAGCCCTCCAGGGTGCCCGAGGTGTTGGGCGCCAGGCTGACGTCGAAGGAGAGGGGGGACTGGGCGGAAGCGCTCCCCAGGGCGAACACAAGCGCCAGGACCGCGGCGGTTCCGGTGCAGGATGGACGGAAGGGGGTGAGTCTCATGCAACCTCCCTGCGGTGCGGGTCCACGGACGTGCCGTCCGGGTAGATCGGACGGCACTTTCCCGGCTGCCGCGCTTTTCTTGATAGGATACTGATGCCTCGTAGTATATCCCTTGTACATGCCCGGTCAACCGATCCGGAAACCCGAAGGGGTGGCCCTTTCCCGACCCGGCGCCCGGGCTGAGTCCCTCTCTCCGGATTGCAATCGATTACATTTTCCCCTTGACAAGTCCAGGAACCGGGTAAACGATTACATCGACGGGCCGTCCCCCGCTCATTCGGCCCTCGGGAGTTCGACATGCTCATAGGAATCGCGCCCTGCATCTCCCCCGAGCTCCTTTCGGTCCTTCACCGCATGGGCCACGGGGACGAGATCGTCCTGGCGGACGCCTTCTTCCCCGGAGAGAGCCTCAACGCCCGGATCCTCAGGGCCGACGGGATCCGGGTTGCGGAGCTCCTGGACGGCATCCTGGCCCTCCTCAACCCGGACGGCCACGACCCCGCCCCCTTCCTGATGATGGAGCCCGTCCCCGGCGACCCCCTGGACCCCGGGGTGGAGCGGTCCTACCGGGCCGTCATCGACCGCCGCTGGCCCTCGTCGCCCCCGATCGCCCGCCTCGAACGGTTCGCCTTCTACGAGAGGGCCCGAGGGGCTTTCGCGGTGGTTATGACCGGCGAGACCGCGGCCTACGGAAATCTGATCGTGAAGAAGGGCGTGATCCCGGTCGTCCCCGGGGGGCGCCTGGAGTGAGGCACACGGCTACGGTACGGGACATAGCCCGGGAAGCCGGGGTTTCCACGGCCACGGTTTCCCGGGCCTTGAACGGAGATCCCCGCGTCCACGGAACGACCGCCGCGGCGGTGCGGGAGGCGGCCGACCGCCTGGGGTACTCGGTGAACCGCGCGGCGCGCAGCCTCAAGACACGGGCGACCCGGATGATCGGGGTCATCGCGCCGGACCTGGCCACGGATTTCTTCATGATCCTCGCGGACCGGCTGGAGCGGGAGCTCGCCGCCAAGGGCTACGGCATGCTGATCGCCTCCTCCAGGGAGAGCGCGGCCGAGGAGGAGCGCCTGCTGGGTTTGTTCCCGGAGCGCCTCGTGGACGGGATCGTCGCGATCCCCGCCACCGGGGAATCGGGTCATTTCCGGCGCGCCGTCGTCCGGGGCACCCCCCTGGTGCTTGCGGACCGGGCGCCGGGAGACTCCGGCGCGGACGCCGTCCTCGTCGACAACGAGGGGGGCGCCCGGGAAGCGGTCCGGGCGCTGGTGGGGCTCGGCCACCGCCGCATCGGCTTCGTGGGCGGAGACCTGCGCCTGACCACGGCCCGGGAACGCTTCGAGGGATACCGGTCGGCCCTGGCCGGGCTCGGCATTCCCCCCGAACCGGAGTTCGAGCGGTTCGGTCCCATGCACATCGACTCCGGCTACCGCATGATGGACGAGCTGTTGGCCCTGCCGGGCGCGCCGGAAGCCTGGTTCGTGGTGAACGCCGACACCCACGTCGGGGCGACCAACCGGCTCTACGCCGAGCCGCCGGGGCGTCGGAACCGCGCAGCCCTGGCCGCCTTCGACGAGATGCCCTGGTCGCCGCTCCTGCGGTTCTGCCGTTTCGCGGTGGAACAGCCCGTGGGGGAGATGGGCAGGACGGCGGCGACGTTCGTCCTGGAGCGCATCGAGGGGAAAGGCGGCGTTCGGCCCCGGACGGCGCGCCTGCCCACGAGGATCATACCGCACTGAACGGGCCGCCCGGAGCGGCGAAGGAGCAGAACATGGCGAATCTGGAAACCTTGAAGCCTCGGCCGGCGACGCGGAGATTCCCGGGGCCGGCTCCCCGGATCGGGATACGGCCCGCGATCGACGGGCGCCTCGGGGGCGTCCGGGAATCCCTGGAGGACGTGACCATGGGCATGGCCCGGGCCGCGGCCAAGCTCATCTCGGACAACCTGAGGCACCCCGACGGCACCGCGGTCGAATGCGTCCTTGCGGACTCCACCATTGGAGGCGTCGCGGAGGCGGCGGCCTGCGCGGAGAAATTCTCCCGGGAGGGAATCCAGGTCACCCTCACCGTAAGCCCCTGCTGGTGCTACGGATCGGAGACCATGGACATGGATCCTCTGACCGTCAAGGCCGTCTGGGGCTTCAACGGCACCGACCGGCCCGGCGCCGTCTACCTGGCGGCCGTCCTGGCCGCGCACAACCAGAAGGGGCTGCCCGCATTCGGGATCTACGGCCGGGACGTCCAGGATCTCAAGGACACGGGCTCCGTCCCGGGGGACGTCCGGGAAAAGATCCTGCGCTTCGCCCGCGCCGGCCTGGCGGTCGCCTGGATGCGGGGCAAATCCTACCTGTCCATAGGATCCGTATCCATGGGCATAGCCGGCTCCATCGTCGACCCGGACTTTTTCCAGTCCTGGCTGGGCATGCGGACCGAGCATGTGGACATGAGCGAGCTCGTGCGCCGCTTCGAGGAGAAGATCTATTCCGAGGCCGAGTATCGCCGCGCCCTTGCCTGGGTCCGGGAAAACTGCCCGGAGGGGCCGGACGCCAATCCGCCCGAGGTCCGCCACTCCCGGGCCCGCAAGGACAGGGCCTGGGAGACCAGCGTCAAGATGGCCCTGATCGTACGGGATCTCATGGTCGGGAATCCCGATCTCCGGCGGAAGGGCCGGGGCGAGGAGGCCCTGGGGCACAACGCCATCCTGGCGGGCTTCCAGGGCCAGCGCGCCTGGACCGACCACTTCCCCAACGGGGATTTCCTGGAAACCATCCTGAACTCCAGCTTCGACTGGACCGGGATACGCCAGCCCTACCTGGTGGCGACGGAAAACGACTCCCTGAACGGGACGGCCATGCTCTTCGGGCACCTGCTCACCGGGACGGCCCAGATTTTCTCCGACGTGCGCACATTCTGGAGTCCCGAGGCCGTGGAGCGCGTCACCGGCTGGAAGCCCGGGGGAGCCTCGGCGGGCGGTTTCATCCATCTCATCAATTCCGGGGCGACCACCCTGGACGGCACGGGCAGGCAGCGCCGGGACGGCAAGCCGGCGATGAAGCCCTGGTGGGAGATCACGCCGGCGGAGGCGGGCGCCTGCCTGGACGCGACCAGCTGGAGATACGCCGACCTGGGCTACTTCCGGGGAGGCGGCTACTCCTCGGACTTCCTCACCGAGGGCGGCATGCCCGTGACCATGACCCGGGTGAACCTGGCGGCCGGGGCGGGACCCGTACTGCAGATCGCCGAGGGGGTCACGGCCGCCCTGCCCCAGCACGTGCACGACCAGCTGGACAAGCGCACCAACGAAACCTGGCCCACCACCTGGTTCGTGCCTCGGCTGACGGGCAGGGGCCCCTTCCGGGACGTCTACTCCGTCATGGCCGCCTGGGGAGCCAACCACGGGGCCGTATGCTACGGCCACGTCGGGGCGGACTTCGCGGCCCTGGCGGCCGCCCTGCGCATCCCGGTCTGCATGCACAACCTCGAGGAGTCGGACCTCTTCCGGCCGAGCTACTGGAACGCCTTCGGGATGGATCCGGAGGGCTCGGACTACCGGGCCTGCTCCGCTCTGGGGCCTCTCTACGGAAGGAGGTGAAGGCCCCGGAACCGGCCGCGGCAGCCGCGGGCGCGGCCGCAATCATCCCGGGGACGGTCGAAATGATTTGACAAGCCCGGGGATTCGGGTCTAAACTGTTCGCATACACGGCAGACGTCCGTATATACGGACAACTCCGAGGCTTCATGAAACAGGTTCGGTCCATCCAGCGAGCCCTCGAGATTGTAGACTCCTTCCGGCTCGGGCAGAGCAAGGGCGTATCCGAGATCAGCCGCGACATGGGAATACCGAAAAGCACGGCCCACGAGATCCTGGCCACCCTCGTCGAGGCGGGCGTCCTGGCTCGGGACGAGGGGACGGGCCTCTTCCAGCTGGGGACCAAGCTCATCGAGCTCGGGAACCGCGCCCGCTCGAACTACCCCCTGAACCGCGCGGCCGTACCCTTCATCTCGGCACTCCGGGACGAGTTCGACGAGACGGTCTTCCTGACGAAGCTCGTACGTGAGCATGTCTTATACCTCGACCGCTACGAATCCACCCGGCGGCTCCGGATATTCTCGACCCTGGGGGACCGGGCCCCCCTGTACTGCACCTCCCTGGGCAAGGCCATCCTAGCGGCGACGCCCCCCGCAGAGCGGGACCGCTACCTTTCCTCGGTCAAGCTCGAGCCCTTCACGG
>JBFZER010000247.1:0-21302 GCA_041306765.1 Spirochaetota bacterium
ATTCCTCCCGGAAGATCACCGCGTGGATGTTGAAGTACAGTTTCCCGATTTCTCCGTTCAAATCCGAAAGCAGGGAATCGGGGTCTTCGCAGAGTTCCCGCAGGCGGCGGAGCGAGCGGCGCACGTCGTCGTGGATGGACCACATGAGCCGTACGCAGCGGTACTCCGGATAGGTGGCCTCGAAGACCGGGAACAGTATGTTTTCCTTCTTGAGGTAGTGCACTTCGAGGGCACCCAGCCTCTGGACGAACGAGCGGATGTGCGCGAGCCCATCGGCTCGGAGCTGCCCGGACGCGTTCAGGGCGGCCACCGCGGACCGCGTCTCCGACAGGAGGGCCGCCGCGCCCTCGTTCTCCCGCAGGAGGGAGTCGAAGAAAAGCACACCCTCCTTGTACCGGTGGTTCCGAAGGGGATCGTATAGCAGGTTGAGAAGCTTCGAGACTGCCGGTTTCAGGATCTCGAGGCCGACGTCCCGGGCGATGGCGTCATCGATGAGCCGGGCGACGTCCTCGGGCAGGGTTTGGTCGGAGAAAGGCTTCGCGGCCTCTACGGTGGACTTGTCGGCCCGTTTTTCCAGGACTGCCTGAAAAAGGTCCGCAAGGGCTCTCATCCGCGATTCGCGATTCTGCTCGGCCATGACCCGAAGTGTAACGGGCCGGCTTGCTTTTTTCCAATATTTCCGGGAATATCCCTGGTGTCCCGTATGATGGAACACTTCAGGACTGCCCCTCGGCTCCCGAGGCGGAAAATGCATACTTTCCGATCGCGGCCCGCCGCGGAAAAGGATTCTCATTGATCACGGTAAGCGACCTTCGCCTCTCCTTCGGAGACCGCATCCTCTTCAAGGACGTCAGCCTGAAGTTCACCCCGGGCAACTGCTACGGCATCATAGGGGCCAACGGGGCGGGCAAGTCCACGTTCCTGAAGCTCCTGTCCCGGGAAATGGAGCCGGATTCCGGACAGATTTCCTACCCCTCAAAGTCCCGTATGGCCGTGCTCAAGCAGGAGCATTTCCAGCTCGAGAGCCATACGGTCCTGGACGTGGTGATCATGGGATTTCCCAAGCTCCACCAGGTCCTGAAGGAGCGGGAGGCGTTATACGACAAAGCGGATTTTTCGGAAGCCGATGGACTGCGCGCCGGGGAATTGGAGACCGAATTCGCCGAACTGGGCGGATGGGAGGCGGAGGCGCAGGCGGCCATCCTGCTTTCCGGGCTAGGGGTTGAGGAATCCGAGCACGGGAAATTCATGCGGGAAGTGGACGAGGGGCGGAAGGTCCGGGTGCTCCTGGCCCAGGCGCTGTTCGGAAACCCCGACATCCTGCTCCTGGACGAGCCCACCAACGGCCTGGACCTTGACTCCATATCCTGGCTCGAGGAATTCCTGATCGAGTTCCCCAACATCGTAATCGTAGTGTCCCATGACCGGCACTTCCTCAACTCGGTTTGCACCCACACCTGCGACATCGATTTCGGCGCCATCCGGATGTACCCTGGAAACTACGACTTCTGGTATCGAATGAGCCGCATCCTCACCCAGCAGATGAAAGACGACAAGCGGCGCCGGGAAGAAAAGATGAAGGACCTGAAAGAATTCATCCAGCGCTTCTCTTCCAACGCATCCAAGAGCCGCCAGGCCACGTCACGGAAAAAGATCCTGGATAAGCTGGATGTCGAGAATCTTCAGCCCTCCAGCCGCCGCTTCCCCTACGTCGGATTCAAGCCCGCCCGAGAACCCGGCAACAATGTCCTGTCCATTCAGGGGATCCGCAAGACGGCGGAGGGACAGAAGATACTGAACGGCTTCACGCTGGAGGTACAGCGCACCGAAAAGATCGCCTTCGTCGGGCGGGAGCATCTGTCCAAATCCGCCCTGTTCGGCATCCTTGCCGGACAGGACGAGGATTTCCAGGGCGCCTTCTCCTGGGGACAGACCCTGTCGGTAGCGTACTTCCCCAAGGACAACGCTTCCCTCTTCGGTTCCGACCTGTCCATCGTGGACTGGCTCCGGCAGTTCACCTCGAGCGAGGACGAAACCTACATCCGATCCTTCCTGGGTCGGATGCTTTTCAGCGGGGACGAGGCCTTGAAACCCGTACGGGTGCTGTCCGGAGGGGAAAAGGTGCGCTGCATGCTTTCACGGCTTATGCTTTCCGAGGCCAACTGCCTGATCCTGGACGAACCGACGAACCATCTGGACCTGGAAGCCATCACGGCCTTGAACAACGGGCTCATGGAATTCCCGGGAGTGCTGCTGTTCACCAGCCACGACCACGAGTTCGTGAACTCAATAGCCAACCGGATCATAGAGATTTGTCCCGGAGGGGTGATCGACCGTTCCATGCCCTTCGACGACTACCTGACGGATCCCAAGGTTCGGGCCCTCCGGGACGAGTACTATCACGGGCATGTCATAGCCGAGATCTAGCGGGAATCAACGGCGGCCTCCCGGACCCCGTCCGGGAGCAGGACAAGGGGTACGGGATCCAGGTACAGCAGCCTCGTCCCCTGGAATCCCGCCCGTACCAGAAGACCCGCCTCCCCGCCCGGGGTCCCGTCCATTCCCGGGAAAACGAGATTGCCCAGGGACCAGAGGATCGGCCGGCCCCGGTGCCATTCCAGTCCCTGGACCACATGGGGATGGGATCCGAGGACGATGTCCGCCCCGGCTTCCGCAAGTCCGAAGACAATGCCCCGCACCCTGGGGTCCGGTTCCTTCGACCATTCCGTCCCCCCGTGGAACAGCACGATATCCAGTACGTCATCCCGGAAGGAGGCCCGGAGCCGATCCAGGCCGGCTTCGTCGAGCCAGAGTATCCCCGGGCGCCCTGCCGCCGCCGCGGTCCGGGCGCCGTCCCAGCCGCTGCGCTCCCGTGGAAACCGTGCCGCACCGAAGACCGCGACGGACTGTCCTTTTATCTCGATCCGGAAGGGACGGGAGGCTTCCCCGAGGTCCCTGCCCGCCCCCACGCCGGCTATTCCCGCCCCTGCCAGGGCTTCCAGGGTATCCGCGAGACCCGCCGGACCCCAGTCTAGGGAGTGGTTGTTCGCCAGCAGGAGCGCGTCGAATCCCGCGTCCGCAAGGCTGGAAGCCGCGGAAGGATCGGAACGGAACGTATAGGTCTTCCGGGCCGCCGATCCCCGAAGGGTCAGGGCTCCCTCCAGGTTGGCCAGGGCGAGATCCGAGCCCCGAAGGGACCGGAGCACCCCGGGATCGAAGACGGCTTCGGGTCCTCCGTCCCTCAGACGTTTGTCGATGCCGCGCCCCGTCATCAGGTCGCCCGCGGCGCTGATCCAGAGGATTCGCCGGAAAGCCCCCGAGGCGATCCGGTCTTCTTCCCCCAAGGCGGCCAGAAGTTTTCGGACTCCGCTCTCCGCCCATCGACCCCGGATTCCCCGGACCTCCAGGCCGGCACGAACCTCACGGACCAGGGGGTAATCAGGCTCGTCCAGGGATTTCCCATCCACCCGAAGTACGAGGGAAGCGGATTCCAGGTCCTCGACACGATGGATCGCTTCGGCCCCGGAAATGCAATCCTCGAAGGGCACCGCCTTGCGGAGGATTTTGTACATCCCTGCCGGGGACAGCGCATCCCGGCCGATATCCGCCGCCGGTACGAAGGGTGTATGGAACAAGATAAGGCCTTCTCCCTCAGAACCGGACTCGCCGGACCAGGAAGCCGAGAGCCTCAGGACGATATCCGCTTCCGCCGGAACTTCGGCGGCGCGGAATCTCCCACCCCCGGGGGTACGGGAGCCCGCCAGCCGGGCGGACAAGACCGAGGCCTCCGCCGCGAGGTCCTCGGGGTGTTCCACGAAGAACCGGGAGGAACAGGAAACGACAGCCCCGGAGATGAGAAGGTACAGGAGGGCGGGGAGAGCGGCTGGGCCGTGGGATGCAAAAGGGATCCGCATCGGGAGTAGACCTTTCTTCGCTCGGTTTTGTCTGGTGCGTTCCTGTTCCGCCCGGGAATCCGGAGTATAGCAGAGCCTCATCCTGCCCGGTAGGGGAAGGCCGGTCGGTACGGGACCGCACGGCCGCGGAAAAACCTGGCATACATGTGCATCCCTTAACAAAGAACGAAGTTTCCTGTATTCTTTGCGGGTAAAGCAACAACCGACAAGAATGGAAGTGTGATGAATTTTACCGAATTGAATCTGTACCCGGATCTTTGGAAGGGCGTCGAGGAGGCGGGCTACGTATCCTGCATGCCCGTGCAGGCCCAGGTCTTCCCCCACGCCTTCGCCGGTGAGGATATCTATGCCCAGTCCCAGACGGGGACAGGCAAGACCGCGGCGTTCCTGGTCTCCATATTCCAGCGCATCATGACGGATCCGGCCATGAGGGACCGGAAGGTCCTCATACTCGCTCCCACCCGGGAACTGGCCGTCCAGATCCTGGACGAGGCCCGGAAGCTCGGCGGGCATCTTCCGGTGAGCTCCGGGGCCTTTTTCGGGGGGGTAAGCTACGGTCCCCAGGTGGACATGCTAAAGGCGGACGTGCAGATGATCATCGGGACCCCGGGCCGCATCATCGACCTGATCCAGCAGGGGAAGATGCTGCTCCGCGAGGTGGGCTTCCTGGTGATCGATGAGGCGGACCGGATGTTCGACATGGGATTCATCGACGACCTCAAGCGCCTGCTTCGATATCTCCCGCCTCCCGACAGGCGCCAGACCTACCTTTTCTCCGCCACCCTGGGAGAACGGGTCCGGCACCTCGCGTGGGAATACATGCGGGAACCAAAGGAGATCGTGATCGAGCCCGAGAACGTCACGGTGGACCTGGTGACCCAGGAAGTCCACCACGTCGCGGCCAGCGAGAAGTTCCGGCTTCTTCTGGGCATCCTCAGGCGGGAAAAGCCCGGGAGCGCCATCATCTTCTGCAACCAGAAATACATGGTGGAGGAAGTGGCGCGCAGGCTGAACATCAACGGAGTACCCTGCGATTTCATCATGGGGGACCTGCCACAGGCCCGCAGGCTGGAGATCATTCAGCGCTTGAAGGCGGGCACCTTGAGCATCCTGGTGGCCACCGACGTCGCCGCCCGGGGACTCGACATCGACGCCCTGGACATGGTCGTAAACTACGACGTTCCCTTGGACATGGAGTCCTACGTTCATCGTATCGGCCGCACCGCCCGGGCCGGAAAGTCCGGCAAGGCGGTCACCCTGGCCTGCGAGAAGTTCGTATACGGGCTGCCTGCGATCGAGGAATTCATCCACATCAAGATACCCGTGGCGCCGTTCGACGAGACCCTTCTTGCGGAGGACAAGAGCGCCGGGATGCATTTCGGATACGGCCGCGATCGCGGCCGCGAGAGTCCCGGGCGCCGGGGAGGACGGGATTCCCGCAGGGGGGATTCCCACAGGGAACCCCGGAGGGACGGCCGGCCGTCTCCCAGGCACGCCCACGATCGGCCAGCCCCGGGCCCCCGATCCCGCCCCGCTGCCGCAGCGCGGCCCGATAGCCCGGCTCGTCCGGATCCGGCTTCCCGATCCGGTCCCCGCAAGGTTCCCGCGGCGGAGTCTGACCTCTACAACCTTCCTCTCGAGGAACGTATGCGGCTGTATAAGCAGAAGTACGGCGGCCCGGGCGGGGGTACGGAACGCCCCGAAGAAGCCCGGGATTCTCGAAAACCCCGGGGGAATCGGCCGGTCTCCGCGCCCCAGGGAGGGAACGTTCATTCCCGGGGTCCCGAAGGAAGGAACGAGCGCCGCGCAGATCCGAGGTCCGCGGATAGGCGTCCCCCCCGTCGCGACACCAAGCCCGGAGCCGCCCAAGGCCCCGTCTCCCCCGCTGCGGAACGGAAACCCCAGGATGTATCGCCGGAAACCGGCAAGCCCCGCAAGGGCGGCCTCCTGGGCCTCCTTTCGGGGCTCTTCAAGAAATGAAACATCCGCGGCTCTCGTTCCGAGCGCCGCGGACGATCCTCAATCCGTTCCCGCCGAGCCCTCGAGTCCCCTCGCGATCCGAACCCGGACCAGCTCCGGCAGCCTCCTCCTCTCGTCCCCATCCATGGCGCGGGTGGGAATCGGTTCTCCCACCGTCAGCGACACGGATGCGGGGCGGATGCTCCGGGTTTCTTCCCATATCCGGTATGTGCCCTGGATAGAGATCGGCACGATGACTGCACCTGCCCGGGTGGCCAGTTTGAAACTTCCGTTGTGAAACTCGCCCATCCGGGGACCGCGGCTGCGGGTGCCCTCCGGGAATATGGCCATGGCGGCTCCCGATCGAAGGCGTGCGATGCCGCGGTCCATGGCCGCCCGGGCCTTCGAAACCTTCTCCCGGTCGATGAAGACCCCTCCCAGGGCAAAAATCCAGAGGTTTAAAAACGGGAACCATGCCGCCTGGCTTTTCGTGATGAAGCCGATGCACCGGGGAAGGAAGGCAAGCAGTATGGCAATGTCGAAATTTCCCTGGTGGTTTGAAACGAAACAAAGGGATTCGGCGTCCGGAAGGCGCTCGAGGCCCTCCACGGTTACCCGGATCCCCAGCAGAGCGACCAGACTTCGTGCCCAGAAGCGGACCAGGGTGCCGGTCACGGGGCGGACGGCATGCAGGCCCGCGGAGTCCAGTATCCACAGCACCAGGGCGATCGGGGACGAAACAGATACGGTGATCCAGAAATACAGGAAAAACACGAACGTACGCATACTGCAATAGAGTACGGCTGGGCATTTTGGTTGCAAATTTGGGGGTACGGAGGCCCTCGGAGTGTTACCCCTAAATTCGGGCAAAGCCCTTGACATGGCTGATATATCAAGTAAGTATCATGTATGGATTTTTCCATGCTCCAGGGAAGCCCCGGCGAACTTCTCCTGCGCGAACGGGTTTATGGATACCTCAAGGAATCCCTGGCGGAAGGCAAGCTGGCCCCCGGGAATTTTCTGAACCTGTCCGCCCTGGAGGCGGATCTCGGATTGTCCCGGACACCCCTCCGGGATGCCCTGCTCCGGCTCGAGGCGGAAGGCTTTGTGACCATCCACTCGCGACGGGGTGTCGTGGTGAACGCCCTGGAGCCCTCGACTATCCGGAACATCTACCAGATCGTAGGCGCCCTGGAAAGCGCCGCCGCGGAGGAAGCCTCGGCCGCCGCGGGAGAGCGGACCTGGTCCGAGATGGAAAAGCTCAACCGGGAAATGAAGGCCGCCCTCTCCCGCGACAGCTTCGATGAATACTACGCCCGCAACATCGCCTTCCACGACGCGTTCCTCTCCCTGTCCGGCAATTCGGAACTCCGGATGTCGGTCCACATCCTCAAGGAGAGGCTGTACGACTTTCCGCGGCAGAAAAGCTACCTGAGGGAATGGGAACTGGCTTCGGTCCGGGAACACGAGGAGATTGTTCGTCGGTTCCGGGCCGGCGATTTCACGGGGGCCGCGGCCTACCTGAGGAACATTCATTGGTCCTATTCCCTGCAGGAACATTTTGTCCAGGCGTATTATTTCAAGGGTCCGGAAGGTCCTGCGGCCGAGACGCCATGACGGGAATTCTGTTCGACCTTCGGAAGTATTCCATCCATGACGGACCGGGCATACGCACGTCCTTTTTCCTGAAGGGCTGTCCCCTCTCTTGCGCGTGGTGCCACAACCCGGAAGGGCTCTCCTCCGGCAAGGAGTTGGTCTTTCACCCGGACCGGTGCCTGGGCACCGCAGACTGCGGTGCCTGCCTGGAAGCCTGCCCCCGGGGTTCCGCGGGTCCCGTGCTGGAGCCTGGGACTTCCGAAGGCGCCGCATCCGCGAATTCTGGGGCGTGCACGGTTTGCGGCCTCTGCGTAGCCGCCTGCCCCGCCGAAGCCCGGCAGGTCTCGGGATTCGGTCTTAGCGTCGAGGATGCACTTGCCCGCGCCCGGGAGGATGAGCCCTTCTACGACGAATCCGGCGGCGGAGTCACCTTCACCGGCGGCGAGCCGTTCTCCCAGCCGGGCTTCCTCCTGGAATGCCTGGCCGCTTTCGGGGCTGGGGGACTGAGGACCGCGGTGGATACCTGCGGGTATGCGCCGAGCGGGATCGTGGAGACCGCGGCCGCCATGACGGACTTGTTTCTCTACGACCTCAAACTCATGGACAGCCGGGAGCATGAGCGGTGGACGGGGGTGCCGAATGATCGTATACTCGAAAACCTCCGTCTTCTGGCCGCCCGCGGATCCTCGATCTGGGTCCGCATCCCTCTGATTCCGGGTGTGAACGACACGGAGGAAAACCTGGAGACAGCGGCCGAGTTCCTATCGGCCCTGGATTTTTCCCGCGGTTTCGGGCGGGCCGGGGAGCGTTCCGTCCAGATCCTTCCCTACCACGATTCCGCCCGGCGCAAGTATGCCCTGCGCGGGCTCGACTACCCCTTCGACGCCTCCCGGCCGGAACGCACGCGGCCCGAGGAAGCCTGCGAGTATTTCCGACGCCGGGGCATACCGGTCCGGATAGGAGGATGAAATGAGCGAACGCATCCGTGAGCTGCGCGAGGAGAGCTTCAACGCCCGGCCTTCCGTTTCTGCGGAACGAGCCCGCATCCTCACCGACGTCTATCGGCGGAGCGAGGGAACGGTCGGTGTTCCCGTCCTTCGGGCCCTGGCGTTTCGGGAGCTCTGCGAGCGGAAGACGATTTACATCGATCCGAGGGAACTCATCGTAGGGGAACGCGGACCCCGGCCCAAGGCCTGCCCGACCTATCCCGAGCTGACCTGCCATTCCATCGAGGACCTCGAGGTACTGCGTTCCCGGCCCATGACCTCCTACGACGTGGACGACTCGGTCATCGAGACGTACCGGACCGAGGTCATCCCCTTCTGGCGCGGCCGTTCCATTCGGGACCGGGCCTTTTCGAAAATCCCAGGGGAATGGAACGCCCTTTACGAGGCGGGCCTTTTCACCGAGTTCATGGAACAGCGGGCCGCGGGCCATACGGCCCTGGACGGGAAACTCTACCGAAAGGGTCTTCTGGAACTCCGGGAGGAGATCCAGGCCCGGAAGGCGGGCCTGGATCCCGCAGATCCACGGTATTCCGACAAGGCCGACCAGCTCGAAGCCATGGCGATAGCCTGTGAAGGAGCCGTACGGTTCGCCCTTCGCCATGCGGAACGGGCCGAGGAGCTCGCTGCGTCGGAAACGGACCCCGGGCGCCGGGACAATCTCATCGCCGTGGCGGAATCCTGCCGGCGCGTGCCCGCCTCGGCTCCAAGGACGTTCCGGGAAGCCCTCCAGGCCTACTGGTTCGTCCACCTCGGCACCATCACGGAGCTCAACGGCTGGGATTCCATGAGCCCCGGCCACCTGGACCAGCATCTGAAGCCGTTCTACGAAAAAGACCTCAAGGAGGGACGGCTCACCCGGGAGACCGCGAAGGAGCTCCTGGCCTGCTTCTGGATAAAGGTGAACAACACCCCCGCTCCGCCCAAGGTCGGCGTAACCGCCGCGGAAAGCGGGACCTACAACGATTTCACGAACATCAATCTCGGCGGGCTGACTCCGGACGGCAGGGACGGTTCCTCGGAGGTGAGCCTACTTATCCTGGAGGTGCTGGATGAACTCCGCCTCCTCCAGCCCCAGGCGAACGTTCAGGTGTCGAACCGTACTCCGGACCGGGTGCTCAAGGAGGCTTGCCGGGTGATACGCAATGGTTCCGGGTACCCTTCCTTGTTCAACGCGGACGAGGTGATCCTTGCCCAGACCGCCATGGGCAAGCGCCTGGTGGACGCCCGGGAGGGGGGAACCAGCGGCTGCATCGAGACCGGTTGCTTCGGCAAGGAAGCCTATATCCTCCACGGCTACCTGAACCTGCCGAAGGTTTTGGAACTCGCCCTGAATGACGGTACGGATCCCGGGTCGGGCAGGAAGATCGGGCTGTCCACCGGGAGGGTGGAGACCTTCACGGATTTCGAGGCGGTGTATGCCGCCTTCCGCGCCCAGCTCCGGTATGTGGTGGACTGGAAGGTCAAGGTCAGCGAGGACCTGGACCGCATGTACGGCGAGAACGTCCCGGCACCCTTCCTCTCCGTGTACATCGACGACTGCGCGGAGAACGGAACGGATTATTACCGCGGCGGAGCCCGGTACAACACCGACTACATCCAGTGCGTGGGGTTGGGAACCGTGACGGACAGCCTTTCGTCGATACGGACCCATGTCCTGGAGGAGAAGACTCTGTCCCTGCAGGAGCTTCTCTCGGCCCTCCGGGACGACTGGAACGGACATGAGGCCCTGCGACAGAGGATCCGCAACAAGACCCCCCTGTTCGGCAATGACGACGACCGGGCGGACGGACTGGCCGTTCGCGTCCTGGATACCCTCACCGAGACCATCGAGGGTCGGAGGTCCTGGCGCGGCGGGACCTATTATGTGGACCTGCTATCCACCACCTGCCACGTCTACTTCGGGCTCAAGACGGGGGCTACCCCGGACGGACGGCGGGCCGCGGCTCCCGAATCCGACGGCACGAGCCCCGCCCACGGATCCGACAGGAACGGCCCCACCGCGGTGATGAAGAGCCTCGGGAAACTAGACCAGGCGAGGACCGGCGGAACCCTGCTCAACCAGCGGTTCCTTCCCGCCGCCCTGGCGGGGGAGCAGGGGATAGAGAAGCTCGCGTCCCTGGTTCGGGGGTATTTCCGCATGGGCGGGCACCATGTCCAATTCAACGTGGTGGACGAGGCTACCCTCCGGGACGCCCAGAAGCGCCCCGACGCCTATCGGGGCTTGTTGGTGCGGGTGGCGGGCTATTCCGACTACTTCGTGGATCTGGACAGGAACCACCAGGAGGAGATCATCGCCCGGACCGCCCAGGAGGGATTCTGACCTTCCGAGGCCTCAGGGCGAGACCCCGTACTCCTTCAGCTTGGTGAGCAGGGTTCTGCGGGTGATGCCCAGTTCCCGGGCGGACTGTTCCCTCCGCCCGGAGTTGCGCTCCAGGGCGGCTAGTATGGCCCTTCGCTCCAGCTCCGCGAGGGGAACGGCGGGTCCTCCGTCCCGCTCGGCAGACGCCCCGAATGCCCCGGCCGGTATCGCGGGGGCGAAGAATTGAAAATCTTCGGCTTGAAGAACCGGTTTTTCCGAGAGGATTAGCGCCCGCTCCACGGCGTTCTGGAGTTCCCGGACGTTGCCCGGGTAGGTATGCCTCTCCAGGAGGGACCGGGCCTCCGGGCTGAGGCCATCAACATGCCGGCCCATGCCCGAGGCGAGTTTCCTCAGGAAGAACTCCGCCAGCAGCGCGATGTCCCCGGCGCGATCCCGGAGCGGGGGCAGGACGATCCGGATCACGTTTATCCGGTAGTACAGGTCTTCCCGGAACCGTCCTTCCCGAACGAGGGCCTCCAGATCCCGGTTGGTGGCCGCGATGATCCGCGAGTCAACGGGGATGGCCTGGGCGCCGCCAAGCCGCTGTATCTTACGTTCCTGCAGTGCCCGCAGCAGCTTGACCTGGAGATGCAGGGGCAGTTCCCCGATCTCGTCCAGGAACAGCGTGCCCCCCTGAGCCAACTCGAAGTATCCCTGCCTGCGGGAGTCGGCACCCGTGAACGCCCCCTTCTCGTGCCCGAAGAGTTCGCTTTCCACGAGAGTCTCCGGGATCGCCCCCAGATTGACGGCTATGAAGGGGCCGGCACGGCGGGACGCCTGGTGCGCGAGGCGCGCGGCCACCTCCTTTCCCGTTCCGCTTTCGCCGGTGAGGAGCATCGTGGCCGGGCTCACGGCGGCTTTTTCGATGAGCCTCACGGCTTCCAGGATGGCGGGACTGTGTCCGATCAGTTCCACCCTTTCCTCGGATGACCTTCGATCCGCCTCCGCACCCTTCTGGAGGGTACGTTCTCGGACGGCCTTCCGGAGGCGCAGGACGAGTTCGTCCGGATCGAAGGGCTTCACGAGGTAGTCGTAAGCCCCGAGCTTCATAGCCTCCACCGCGTCTCCCACGTCCCCGTGGGCGGAGGCCATGATTACAGGGACATCGGGACCGGATTCCCGGATCCAAAGGAGCAAGGTCATGCCGTCCATGCCGGGCATCCGAAGATCCAGCACGACGGCGTCGACGGTCCGGTCCTGGAGGATCGCCTGGGCGGAGCGGCCGTCGGGCGCGGTCAGACAGCCTATCCCCTCGGTCTTCAGAAACCCTTCCAGGGACAGAAGGAGGTTCGGCTCGTCATCCACCAGAAGAACCTGCATCGCACTCCCTTAACGGCGTTCCGAGCTTGCGCTTCGGGTTCTGCGCCATATACTTGATCTCATGATCGAGAATAGCGGAACGGCGAAGATTCGGGAAGCCGTAGTCTCGGGCATCTTCTACCCGGAAGAGGCGGAAACCCTGAGAGCGGTCGTCCGATCCGCGCTGGGCGGTTCATCTCCGGGGCGGAGCGGCGCCGCGGCTATCCTTTCGCCCCACGCAGGATTCGAGTATTCCGGCGCGGTCGCCGCTTCCGCCTGGTCCGCCGTCGCGCCCCGTAAGCCCTCGGTCGTAGTGATCCTGGCGCCCTATCACCGGGCTGAGGAATCGGCCGTCTGGCTGCCGGAGGCAGAGGTCTTCCAGACGCCCCTCGGGGAAGTCGGGGTCCACCGGAGATACGTCGAGGAATTGGAGAGCTGCGGAACCCTCTTCCGCCAGAACGACATTCCCCACTTCGAAGAACACGGCATAGAGGTCCAGCTCCCCTTCCTGCAGGTTCTGTTTCCGGATGCCTCCGTAGTGCCCATCCTGCTGGGCAAGCCCCTTCCCTCCGCCGTGGATTCCCTGGCCAAGGCGCTGAGCCTGGTCTTCCGGGAGGTGCGGGATACCGTCCTGTTCGTCGTTTCCACCAACTTCGCCGGATTCCCTTCCGTTCCGGAGTCCGCGGGGCGATTCGCCAAAGTCCTCTCCTTTCTGAGTTCCGGGGACGACGAAGGGTTATATGCGGAATACCGGAGAGACACGCCGGACATGTGCGGCATAGGATGTCTGGTGTCGATGATGCTCTCCCGCCTGCTCGAAGGCCGTGCCTGGACGATCCTGGGTCAGGCGGATTCGGCCTCGAAACGCTCGGCCGCTTCCGAAAAAATCGTTTACTATGCCGGAGGAGCCTGGGTATGAACTTCGTCCTCGCGCAGAAGGAGCGGAGCCTCCTGTTGGCCACCGCGAGGGAATCCGTGGAATCCTCCCTGGAGCGAAGGGAGCCCCGATGGCCCGAGGTACCGCCCTCGCTCACCGTGCCCCGGGGTGCCTTCGTAACCCTGTCGTCCGCCGCTCATCTTCGGGGTTGCATCGGCCGTCTCACCCCTTCGGGTCCCCTGGCGGATACGATACGGGCCATGGCCCGGGCGGCGGCATTCGAGGATCCCCGGTTTCCGCCCGTCGGGATTGAGGAATGGCCCTCGGTTACGATCGAGGTATCGGTGCTGGGACCCATGGAGCGGCTGGCCTCGGCTGGGGATCTCGTCGTGGGGCGGCACGGCCTTTACATCGTCCAGGGATTCCGGGCCGGCGTGCTCCTGCCCCAGGTTGCCACGGAATGGGGCTGGGATCGGGACGAATTCCTGCTGCAAGTCTGCCGCAAGGCGGGGCTGCCTCCCGCCGCCTGGAAGGACCCGACCGCGGAACTCTATCGATTCGAAGCCGCGGTGTTCGGTGAGGATGAACGGCCGGGTCCTCCGGAGGGTTGACCTAGGGTTCTGGCGTAGCCTTCCTCGAACAGGGCCGGCTGACCGCCCGTATGCCAGAACAGCACGGTATCCTCCTTCCGGAAATACCCCCGGTCGATCAGGTCCAGGAGACCCGCCGCCGCCCGGCCGGTGTACACGGGATCCAGAAGGAGTCCCTCGGTGCGGGCGAAGAGAGAAATCGCCCGCCGTTCCGGATCCGTGAGCACACCGTACCCGGCCTTGCAGTACGCGTCCGTGGCCAGGACGTCCCGGCGGTCGAACACGATTCGATCCCCGAGCAGTTCCGAGGCGGCGGAGGCCAGGGCGGATACCCGGTCCTTGAGCCAGGACTCGCTCTCGTCGATGCTCACCCCCAGGATCTCGCCGGGATACCCGTACAGGCGCTTGCCCAGGGTCAGGCCCGCGTGGGTTCCCCCGGAGGATGTCGCGAATACGATGAAGTCCGGCATGCGCCCCCCCGTCTCCCCCCGTTCCGCCTGCCGGATCAACTCCTCCAGGGCATAGGCGTAGGCCAGGGCGCCCACAGGGCTGGAACCACCGTAGGGAACCAAATACGGCCTGCGTCCGGTCCGGGCGGTTTCTTCGAAGGTCTCCTCCAGCACCCGGTCGCGGTCGGACCGGTCTCGGACAGGCACGATGCGGGCGCCCAGGACCTCATCCAACAGAAGGTTTCCCCCGGGCCGATCGGTCGGATCTCCGGTGAGGACCAGGATGCAATCCATCCCGAACCGTGCGGCCGCCGCCGCGGTCTGACGGCAGTGGTTCGACTGAAGGGCTCCGGCGGATACGAGGGTATCGGCCCCTTCCAGTCTTGCCTGGGCCACCAGGAATTCAAGCTTGCGGGTTTTGTTTCCCCCGAATGCCAGTCCCGTCTGATCGTCCCGCTTGACGAAGAGGCGGGGGCCGCCGAGTCGTTCGGAGAGCCGGGGCAACTCCTCGACGGGTGTCGGAAGGTGGGCAAATCTGAGCCGCGGGATCGGGCCGTCCCCGTTTGGCGGGCTAAGGTCTTCCATCTCGATCATGCGTTCCTCCGGTGATCAGGACTCCGCGTTCGACGGAAACCGGATGTAAAACCGGGTTCCGTTGTCGACGCTGATCTCCAGAGACCCCCGCAGCTGTTCCACAAGGAGGCGGACGAGGGTGAGCCCCAGCGAGCCGGATTCCCCGATCTCGGGACTCGAGGGCATGCCGATTCCGTCATCGGAGACCGTCAATTCGGCGAAACCGTCCGGGGCTATCCTCAGGTCGATCCGGATGCTGCCCGTCCTGTCTTCCGGGAACGCGTACTTGAAGGCATTGGTGATCAGTTCGTTCAGTATCAGGCCGCAGGGGATGGAGGTGTTGACGTTGAGCTCCACATTCTCGACACGGCGGTCCAAGTCGATTCTTCGTTCCTGACCATAGGCCACGCTGAGCTGGGACAGGAGCTTTCCGATGTACTCCTCCATGTTGACCCGGGTGTGATCCATGGACTTGTACAGCTCCTCATGGACCAGCGACATGGCGATGATACGTTCCCGGCTGTTCTGGAAGGCGGCCAAAGCCTGTTCCGGGGTCTTCAACAGGGAGGACTGGAGGCTCAGCAGGCTGGAGATGATGCTGAGATTGTTCTTGACCCTATGGTGGACCTCGCGAAGGAGTATCTCCTTCTCCTCCACGCTGCGCTTCAGTTCTTCCTCGATTTTTTTCCGTCCCGTGATGTCAACATGGGTTCCGACCATGCGGAGCGCCCGGCGGTTAGAATCCCGGGATATGCATTTACCCCGGGAATAGATCCACCGCCACTGACCATCCTTTGCACGCATCCGGAATTCGGTCTCCAGGTAGTCCCGGCCGCCTTCGATGCATTCCAGGTTCTCCGACACCGCCCGGTCCCGGTCCTCCGGATGGACCAGGGACCGCCAGGAAACGCCGAGGGCGGGGAATTCCCCCGGCTCGTATCCCAGGATTCGATAATACGCCGGATTGTAATAGGCGGCGTCGGTCAATACATCCAGGTCCCAGATGCCGTCGTTGGCGGCCTCCATGCTGAGCTTGAAGCGCTCCTCGCTCTGTATGAGGGCTTGGTGCGCCTCGCGCGCTTCCAGCTGGTCTGACAGGATCTTGCCGGCTAGAACGGTGGCCAGGGGATACAGAACGATGATCGGAAGGCCGATGCGGCGAAGCACCGCGATCCCGCTGCCTTGGGGCAGGGTTATCGTCATGGCCAGCATCGCGGCATGGACGACAAGACCGAACAGATAGAGCCGGACCGGGGACGGAGGACGATTCTCGGGCTTGAGCCGTGACCGGGCCAGGATGCCGATGACAGCCGAGGATATCGCTACCAGCACCCCCATGATCGTCCCGCTACCGCCCAGGAAAACCCGGTAGACGATGGATGCGGAGGCGGCGATCCCCGCTGCCGCGGGTCCGAAGTACAGGGCGCACAGGCTGATCATGACCGAACGGCCGTCGAAGATAAGGCCGGGGCCCAGCACGAGGGGCCGGGTCATTCCTACCAGGGTCGTAGCCGCGAACAGTACGCCTTGAAGCAGGGATCCCGCCGGGGTTTCCCGCTTCAACCGTCTGTCCACGAAACCGGAAAGTATGCTCAGGGATACAAGAAGAGTGAGGTTGAGAATCAGGTCGACAGATGCGGCTATCAGCGTCACGGTGTCCTCTGTGGGCGATTCACGCCTGCGCGCGATTCGGAGCCGGTGATACTGGAAACAGTATCGAATACTTCGTTAAGTTTTTCCACGATATCTCCATTTTCGCCTCCTCGAAGGAATCCCGTGGAAATCATGGCTCGAGAAGGATACTTCGCGGGGCAGGGAATCACATCACCCCGAAAGTGCGGAAGGCCTCTTCCGTGCTCATTCCGCTCTGGATGGCCTTGCGGACCTTGTTTTCTGCGCCGGCTTTTTCCAGGGCTCGCCGTATCGCCTCCTCCTCCGCGGCTTGCGGTATCGCCAGTACGCCGTCCTGGTCGCCGAACAGGATGTCCCCGGGGGCGATCCGGATTCCGTTGATCTCGACGGGGACCCGAAAATCCACGACCTTTCCCCGGGGGCCCTGGTCCTGGGCGTATCCTCCGTAGGAGAAGACGGGGAAGCCCAGGGAGACAACTTCCGGGGTGTCACGAGAGTAGCCGTCCAACACGGCACCGGCGGCCTTGAGGTGCTGGGCCCGGGTGGTCATAAGCCCACCCCACAGGGCGAACCGGGGAGAACAGCCGGTGGCTACATAGACTTCCCGGGGCTCAAGATCGTCCAAGGCCTTGAATAGCAGGCCGAAGGGTTGACGGCTGAGGGGCAGCTTCCCGGTCGGCTCGTCGGAAGCGAAGAAGTTCGCCTCCAGCACAGGCATGGCGCGTCCCAGGACGACCATATCGGTACGGATCGGACGGATAGACGGGCTCAAGAACTGGCGGAGAAATCCCATTCCATCCAGAATATCCCCAACCACGGCCGGAAACAGGCGTTGCCGCATCAGGTCGAATAATTCCTCGTCATTTTTCCACATCCTTCGCCTCCTTCCAGGTCGCATTTCGGGCTTCGCCGGGAGTACCGGGGTAGGATGTTCTCCGACCCCTTGTGTACTCGCTCCAGTCCTCGGGGGTGTTGATATTCCGGAAAAGGCGCCAATCCGGGAACAGGGCCCGGACCCTCTCCTCGGGGATCCGGAGACAGGGAAGCCCGTCCAGGATCGAGAATAGGGACGGCGCCCGACCCGAGGGACCGCGGATCTCGAAGGCCCGTTCGATGTGCGGAATAAGCCGCCGGGAATAGAATGCCTGGAACGGTTCAATATGGGATCCGTAACCCGCCGCAGCGGCTACGGGGCCGCAGCCGGCGCGTTCCGAATCGACTATGCCTGCGGCCAGGATCCGTATCCACCGGATGTCGAATTCCGGCATGTCGCAGGCCGAGAGAAAAACCCATTCGCCGGCAGTCCCGGCCAAGGCGGCGTGCAGGCCGGAGAGGGGTCCGAAACCCGGAACCACGTCCCCCAGGATGCTCAACTTTCCCGGAAAGGATCGGTACAGCCCGGGGCGGTTCGTGACGACCGCGAGGTCCGGGAAGACGTCGCCCAGGCGCTCCAGAATGCGGAACGACAGCGGCATTCCGCCGTCGTCCAGGGCCTGCTTGTCCCTGCCGGCCATGCGCTCGCTGGCTCCCCCCGCCAGAACCGCGGCGGTCCGGAATTTCTCGGAGGGCATCGAGGACGCCTCGTGGGGCTCCTCGGCTGGGCAGGGCTGCGGCAAATCCCAGGACATGGACTTAGTCTAGCCTGCTTTACGGGGCCCAGGGAAGGAGTATACTTGATTCGGGAGGCATGGATGGCCGAGCGCAAGCTGGAGAGGATCCTCGAGGCCCGGACGACCCGCGACGGCGCGGGTGTAACGGTGACCCGGCATTTCGGCATGGGGACGGAAGGGCTCACGGATCCATTCCTGCTCCTGGACGAGGTGAATTCCCGCTCTCCGGCGGAGTATGTCGCGGGATTTCCTCTCCATCCCCACCGCGGGATCGATGCGGTCACCTACATGCTCTCGGGATTCCTTCGGCAGGTAGATTCCCTGGGGAACGCGGGAATGATCGGGCCGGGTTGCCTGCAGTGGTTGACGGCGGGTTCCGGGGTGATCCATGAGGAGATGCCCCTGGAGTCCGCGGTCCTGCGGGGGTTCCAGCTTTGGGTGAACCTTCCCCGTTCCCGAAAGATGGCCGATCCCGAGTACAGGGACGCGAGTCCGGGAGAGATCCCCATCGTACCCGTACTTTCCGGGAACGTGCGGGTCCTGGCCGGAAGGTTCGGCGGAGCCAGCGGCCCGGTCATCGGAATGCAGGGGGATCCGGGGTTCCTGGACGTGGAACTGGCTTCCTCCGCGGCATTCCGGGCGGGGATACCTCCGGGCCGCAGGGTACTTGTGTTGGTCTTCGAGGGCTCCCTTGCCGAACTGGGAGGGGATGTCCTCGATGTCGACGGGGCCGGAGGTGTCCTGGTACTGGGAGACGGCGACGAAGTCCGGTGCCGGGCCGGCGGGGAGGGAGTCCGTTTCCTGGTGATATCCGGAACTCCCCTGGGGGAACCCGTGGCGTGGAAAGGCCCGGTGGTGATGAATGACATGGAAGAAGTGGACCGGGCCTACCGCGAATACGGCTCGGGAACCTTCGTCAAGGTGAGGTAGGGAAAGGTATCCCGACCCTCATCCCTCGCCGTAGAAGCGGGCGTAGACCCGGCTGCGGCCGGCGGCGCGGGAACAGGCGGCCGCTATCCGTTCCAGTTCCTCCCTCTCCGCGGGCTTGAGATCCAGGGAAGCGAGTTCCGCCAACTCCCGGAGGAGGATCGGCAGTTGTTTCTGATTGAAGAAGGCGTCCTCGGTTTCGTCGATGAACGCCAGACAGGCATACCCCTTGGGATGGCGAAACCTTCGGACTATCTGGCTGACCTCGAACACCGGTTCCAGGTGTTCCCCCTCGCCGTCCTCGATGCTGACGAACACGCTCATCGTCTTCCTCCCGCGATTCTCTTTTGAAGGGTCTTGAACCAGAATCCGCGAAGGGCTTCCGCGGCCCGGAAAGCCTCGTAGGGAAGCCGCCGGATCGGATAGTCCCAGGAACCGGAATACCGCAGGATCCGTCCGCCGAATCCGGTCTTGAACCGGTACAGCCCCGCCATCGGATGACCGGGGTCCTCGTCGGGGGGGATGCCGTAGAAATCATATCGCCGGCACCCGAAGTCCCGTGCTCCGCGAATCGCGGCCCACTGGAGGGCATAGGCGGGCATGAGGTTCCGGTGCTCGTCACCGGAGGCTCCATATAAATATACCGCTTCCTGGCCGAGAAAGGTCGTGATGATCCCGGCCAGGGGTTCGCCCCGGTACCGGGCTATCCATACCCGGATGTCCGGAGCCCCGGGTCCGTACTCCGCGGCCAGGGACTGAAGGCGCGCGTAGTACCTCTCGGGGTGGAGGGCGATCCGGTCCCTCCGGGCGGTGGTACGGTACAGCGAATAGAAGACGCCCACCGCGCCCGGCCCGGTTTCCACGGATACCGTCACGCCCTTCTTTTCCGCGTACTTGATGTTGTATCGCCACTTGGGCTTCATGCCCGCCAGGATTTCCTCGTCGGATTTTCCGTACAGATCCAGGACTGTCGTGTCCGGCGGCTGGATGTCCGTCGGAGCGCGGCGGAACGGAACGCCTGGAGCGGGAGCCTGCGCAGTATCGGAATCCGTACCTTCCGAATACCAGGGCGGATCCGCCCGGAGGAATACGCAGGAGGCCGAGAGGCCGGGTTTCAGGGCCTCCGCCAGACCTAAAAGGTCGCGGGCATCCGGTTCGGCCGAGGGTACGGCCTTGGGTCCCCGGGGGATGTAGGCGAAGCTGAAGCCCCGGGCCAGGCGGCGCTCCAGTACTAAAAGCGGATCCCGGGATTCCCCCACCCGGAAGTGGCGGGGTTTCCAGCCGAACTCGGACTTGAAGGCTCCCCAGAACCCTGTCTGGAGGAAGGTGTCGGCTCCGGCGTCGCAGTCCGCGGGAGTTCCCGGAAGGACGTCCGGCGGATTCACGGCGTCCGGGGACTCCCGATCAACCGACATTCCCGTCCGTCACCCGCACCGTAGTCAGGGGCCTTCCCTCCGCACCCAGGACCTTCGGCCCGACCTTGACCGTCCCTCCTTCGGACCGGATCGGCATGGAGAAGAAGGTGTCGATGTCGATCTCGGGGGGAGGCTCGCCCACCGTGCCCTCCAGGGAAACCCGCGCGCCCGGCTCGGCCCAGGAAGCCTCCAGGACTTCGACGATCTCGTGACCCTCCGGGCCGTCCTTGGACGCCGCCAGGAGCATCCCCCGGCTTTCCGTTCCCCGGAGCTTGGCGGGCTTCAGGTTGTTCACCAGCACGATGGTCTTCCCCAGCAATTCCTCCTCCTTGTAGAAGGGAACCAGGCCCGAGACGATGATCCGCTCCGCCCCGGACCCGTCGTCAAGGGTCTCGATATACAGCTTGTCCGCCTTGGGGTGGCGTTCGATCTTCACGATCTTCGCGGCCCGCAGGTCCACCAGCTTGGCGAACCGTTCTTCCGCCGGGAGTTCCGCGTAGGGCATCGGGGGAGGAACCGCAGGTTCAGCGGGTTTCTCGGGCGCCGCGGGGTTCCCGGGCGCCGCCGCGGGCAGGGGCGCCTTGCCGGCGGCCGCGGCATCCCCGGAGGCTTTGGCGGATTCCCGATCCGCTCGCTCCTTCTGGCTCCCCGCGTACCGCTCCCGAAGTTCCGCGATCCGGTCGTCCTCGAGCTTGGAAAAGAGGACCTCCGGGGTTCCCACCTGCCCGAGGCCTTCGAGAACGCCGAGATCCTTCCAGGAAAGACCGCCGGCGCCGATCCTCAGGCCGAAGAAACCGGCAAGCCTGTCCGCTGCCCGGGGGATGTAGGGATGCATCAATATGGACAGGTCCTTGAGCACATAGCATAGGTCCCGGATCAGGGACGCGGCCTTGGCCGGATCCTGGGTCCGGGCCTTCCAGGGTTCTCCTTCCTGGAAACGCTTGTTGGCCATCCCGGAGACCGCAAAGGCCGCGCGGAACGCGTCCCGGAGTTCGGCCCGCTCGAGGTGCTCCGTGATCTTGGAATACGATTTCCGTACCTCGGACCAGAAGGCCTCGTCCGGCTCGCCCTCCGGCACCGTGCCGTCGTAGAACC
>JBFZER010000248.1:0-6118 GCA_041306765.1 Spirochaetota bacterium
GCGGGAACGCCGCCCAGGGCGAATCCCAGCTCGTCGGACCAGGGCACGGGAAGGCGGGCGGGCTCCGATCCCCCGGCGCGCCGGAGCGCCCGCCCTGCCCAGGAGTCCAGGTCCCGTATCCGCGCCGCCAGGTCGCCGCCGTCCATCCCCCGGGAGGCCAGGAGGTCCCGGGCGCTGGTGGAGAGGACGGGAGCGTCGCCCCGGCCGGTGACGTCGAAGACGAACACCGCGGGAGGCTCCTCGCCCTCCCCCGCCAGGGCCCGGGCCACGGAGTAGGAGCCCTGATCCGAGGCGCCGGAGGATTCCTCCGAATCGGTAAAGAGGATCGCCGTGTTGTGCGGACCGCCCTTCGCGGCCAGCCGGCCGGCCAGGTCCGCCAGCTGCAGGCAGGCCGCGCCGTTGTCCAGGGCGCCGGAGCTGCCCGGCCGGCGGTCGTGGTGCGCCACGAGCAGTTTGGTCCGGTACCGGGGATCGTAGGCCGCGTCGGGAAACCGCACCGCCAGGTGGAGGCTTCCGGCCAGGGCCGTCCGCGTAGGGACGACGCCCCGGTCCCGGAGGAAGGTCTCCAACACGGCGGGCCGATCGGCGTCCGGAGCCGCCAGGGCCCGGAGGAACACGTCGGGTATCACGGTGGCGGCCAGTCTATCCCGACCGATCCGGGCGGTCAAGGGAACCCGGCGAACCGGTCCCGTACTGCCTCAATCCCGCCGATCCCGAGCTGGCCGGGCCGTGCCGGCATTGACGGGACGGGCCCTGTCTTGGATACTCCTTTGCAAGATGAAACACTCCCCGAAACCGGGTACCGCCTCCCGAGCGCAGCGGCCCCGGAGCCGTGCCGTCCCGGACGGATCCACTTCCGCAGGCGCCCCGTCCGATGTCGTCCCGGGTCCCGCCGCCCGCCGCCCTCTCGTGCCGGCCCTTGCGTACGTCGGGATACTGGCGGCCTCGATCCCCCTTACGGGCTGTCCCCGGCCCTCGGTCCTCTACGCGGTCTACCTCCTGGTCACCCTGGCTGTCGCGGCGGGTGAGCTGGCCTTCCTCCGGGCGATCCACCGGGAGGGGCTGTTCCGCCTCCACCTGGCCTGGAAAAAGTTCACCGGCTATTCCATCCCGGTCTACTACTTCGCCCACGCCCTCCCGCGGATCGAGTGGAGCAACGCGGACCTCATCGGCCCGGGACGGGTCGTCTTCCTCTTTTCCCTGACCCTGGCGGCCGCCGCGGCGGGATCCCTCGCCTTCTTCCTGGCGGGCCGCCCCGCGGTCCTGGCAGCAGCGGGCGTCATCGGCCCCGAGGAGATCACCGACCGGGCCCTCCGGAAGCGCCGCTCCCGGGAGCGGAAGCCCCGAGGACTGGTAGCCGTAGCGCTGGACTGGGTGGACGCGATCGCTTGGGCGGCGATCGCGGTGCTGGTGGTCAACATCTTCGTCTTCCAGCTCTACGAGGTACCCTCGGAATCCATGGTTCCCGCCTTCCTGGTGAAAGACCGGCCCTTCACGGTCAAGTTCAGCTCGGGACCCCGGATCCCCCTGACGGACTGGCGCCTTCCTTTCCTGCGCCTCCCTCGCCGGGGGGATGTCGTCACGATCGCCAATCCCCGGTACCCGGAGAACCACCGGGTGGACCTCAAGAAGCACGTATCCCAATTCCTCTATATGGTCACCCTCACCGCCGTCCACCTGGACTCCACCCTTCCGGACGGGACCCCCAAGTCCGATCCCCTGGTCAAGCGGATCACCGGGGTGCCGGGGGAAAAACTTATGATGGTGGACGACATCCTGTACGCCCGCCGGAAGGGCGATGCGGAATTCCGGAAGGTGGAGGAACCCTGGGCCGCCACGGACCTCTGGAAGCAGAGCGCGGATGTGCGAAGGCGGATCCAGCAAATACCCCTGGACGAATCCGCCAGATCGCTCCTGTCCCGCTGGGATGTCCGGAAGAACCAGACGGATCCCGGAAACCTGGCGGCGGCCATCCGGACTTCCCGCAAAGCGATCGAGACCGCCCTGGACACCCTGGCCGCCTCGGGCCGGGAGGCGGCCTCGGGGCCGGACATGTCCCGGATCGACCCGTCCCTGCGAACCCGACGGGACGACGCCGCCTCCCGGGCGGCCGGGGGCGGCAACCCCTTCGCGGAAGCGGGCGCGTCGGCTGAGGATCTTGCGCTGGCCCTTGCGGCCTCCGTATCGCCCCAGGCCCGCGCGGCTCTCCGGGCCTACGCGGAGGGGGCCGCAGCGGCCGCGGCGGTACCGGCGGTGAACGCCTACGAATGGGGCTCCCGGACCTTGAACCTTCTGGTCAAAGCCAATCTCCTGGACCGCATGGAACGGGTTCTCGGGCTTCTGGCGGTGGGGGCTCCCCTGGAGGCCGCCGCCCGGGACGCCGAACGGGGCCGCCTCGTGACGGAGGCCCGGGAGCTCTACCTGTACCTGCAGGCATACGACAGCCGCAACTTCCCCGAATTCCCCGCCGGGGACGATTTCCTGGCCCGGGACGAGTATTTCGCCATGGGGGACAACCGCTACAACTCCCTGGATTTCCGGTTCAAGGAACCCCCCGGGGATATCCGCGCGCTGGACCCGGCGGACCCCGCCTCGGTCCTGTACGTCTCTTTCCTGGAGCCCTTCGCGGTCAAGCTCAAGTTCATAGAGGGCCACGCGGTCTTCCGGCTCTGGCCGCCGGGCCGCCTGGGTCCGATCCATTGAGGCATAAGGAGGCCTGACTATGAAAGCGATCCGCGTCACCTACCCCGACGGCCAGGTCCGGTCCTTCCCCTTCCTGATAAAGGCCTCCGAGGCCCTGGAACCCCTGGGCGCCCTTCCCCGCCCCTTGGCCGCGGTGCTCATCAACAACGAACTCTGTCCCCTGGACTACTTCCTGACCACCGACTGCACCCTGGCTCCGGTGACCGTGGACACCAGCCTGGGAGCCGTGACCTACCGCCGTTCCCTCTGCTTCCTCCTGGCCATGGCCTCCCGGGAACTCTTTCCCAGACGCCGCCTGGTGGCGGGCATGGCCATCGGAACGGGGTTCTTCCATTTCTTCGACGACGACCAGCCCGACGATCCCCGGAAGATCAAAGCCCTGGATGAGCGCATGCGCAGCCTGGTCGACCGGGACATACCCATCAACCGGGAGTGGATGTCCTATTCGGGAGCGGTGGAGTATTTCCGCTCCCAGGGCCAGCGGGACACCCTTCTGTTGCTGGAGCACATGAACGACCCCCGCATCGCCCTGAACGAGTGCGCGGGGTTCCGGGACCTCCACGTGACGCCCCTGGTGCCCTCCACCGGAGTCCTGAGGGTCTTCGAGCTGGTTCCCTACCATGACGGCTTCCTCCTGCGGTACCCCCACAAGGAGGACGACAAGATCCCGCCCTTCGAGGACGATCCCGTGCTCTACCGGATCGCCACGGAATACCGGGAACGGGGCAAGATCCTCGGCGTTTCCTCCGTGGGGGCCTTGAACGGCATCAATTCCCCCAAGAAGATCAAGGACTACATCCAGGTCGCGGAAGCCCTGCAGAACAAGAAGCTGGCGGAGCTGGCGGACCAGGTGGCGTCCCGGGCGGGAACCGTAAAGGCCCTCCTGATCGCGGGTCCTTCGAGCTCCGGGAAGACCACGACGTCGAAGAAGCTGGCCATCCAGCTCAGGGTCATGGGATTCGAGCCCGTGATCATAGCCCTGGACGACTACTTCGTGGACCGGGACCACACCCCCAAGGACGAAACCGGGGAGTACGACTTCGAGTGCCTGGAGGCCCTGGACGTCGAGTACCTGAACGAACAGCTGGTGGAGCTTTTCCGGGGGGACGAGATCGAGCTGCCCGCCTTCGATTTCAAGTCCGGCACCCGGCGCCCCTCGGGCAGGAAGCTCCGGCTCTCCACGGGCCGGGAGATCGTTGTCATGGAGGGCATCCACGGACTCAACGACAAGCTGACCCCCCGGATCCCGAAGGAGCAGAAGTTCAAGGTCTACGTCTCCGCCCTGACCCAGCTGAACCTGGACGACCACAACCGCATCTCCACCACGGACAACCGCCTTATCCGGCGGATCGTCCGGGACTGGCAGTTCCGGGGCAAGACCGCCCTGGATACCCTCAAGATGTGGGCCTCGGTCCAGAGAGGGGAACGGCGTCATATCTTCCCCTTCCAGAACTCCGCGGACTCGGCCTTCAACTCCGCCCTGGACTACGAGCTGGGGGTCCTGAAGATCTACGCCGAGCCCGTGCTCCGGTCCGTCAAGCCCGTCGAACCCGAGTACGCGGAGGCGGGGCGCCTCCTGGCGTTCCTGGGAAATTTCTCCCCGATTTCCGCCCAGTTCGTGCCGGGGAACTCGATCCTGAGGGAGTTCATTGGAGAAAGTGAGTTCAAGTATTGAGGTAGACGAATTGCACCGGGCACCAGATGTATCTTTTTATAGTAACAATAGATATATCACTAATTCCCCGGGCCTGAAAATCGGTTCCGCTTTACTTACTGTATCTTTTGATCCATACTACCCGCATGTTTCTCGAATTCCACAAGGAGGAGTTGAGATGAGCAGGAAATTTTTGACCACCCTCGCCGTCGTGGCCGCGGCTATCGCGCTGGCCGGATGCGGCGGTGGAGCCGGGGCCGGAGCCGGGATCGCCAAGGGCGACACGGGTCCGATCGTGGACAAGATAATCATCGATGTCCGCATGGATCAGTCCATCGCGGCCAAGGATACCGTCGAAGGCAAGACCGACCTCTTCGCCTACGGCATGGACGCCAGCGTCTTCTTCGGCCTGCCCCAGTCGGACCGGGAGAAACTCTGGGTCTATCCCGTGCCGTCGGGATCCTGGTCCTATCTCATGAACCCCATTCCCAACCAGGCACCCTACGTGTGGAAGACCGCGGCGGGCAAGGAGTACTTCAACCCCCTGGCCATCCGGGAAGTCCGCTACGCCATCAACTGGCTCATCGACCGCAAGAAGATGGTGGACGAGATACTCCTGGGCGGCGGCGAGCCGGCCTTCACAAGCATGACCCCCGGCCAGCCCGGAACCTACCGCTACAACATCATCGCCACCAAGCTGGGGATGACCGAGCGGGGGGACGAGAAGCGGGCCATCGCCGAGATCACCGCGGCCCTCGAGGCGGCGGCCAAGCTGCCCGAGAACGCGGGCAAGCTCAAGAAGTCCGGACAGTTCTGGACCTACAAGGGCCAGCCCATCGTCGTGAAGTTCATCATCCGGGTGGACGATCCCCAGGGCCGCCTCCCCGCGGGCCGCTATGTGGCGGACCAGCTTGAGAAGGCGGGCATCAAGGTCGAGCGCCTGGAGTACGACCGGTCCAAGGCCGGCAAGATGGTCTACGGCGGCGACCCCGCGGCCTACGAATGGACCATGTACACCGAGGGCTGGGGCGCCGGAGCCACCCGCCGCTGGTGGGACGTGTCCATCTCCCAGATGTACGCCCCCTACTACGGCTACATGCCCGGCGGCGCCACCGAGGGCTTCTGGAACTACAAGCAGGACGAGATCGACCGGCTCGCCCAGAAGAGCTACAACGGCTGGTTCCTGACCTCCGAGGAATACTGGACCGACAATCTCAAGGCCCAGGAACTGGGCCTGACCGAGGCGGTCCGGATCTGGGTCTGCTCCCAGATGGACTACTTCATCGCCAACAAGGACCGGGTCACCAACCGCTTCGCCTACGGCCTGGGGGACGGCCTGAACGGCTGGTCCTTCATCACCGCGGACGTGAAGCCCAACGACAAGGGAGAGAAGATCCTGCGGGCCACCCAGTTCTCCGCCAAGGGCGGCCTGTTCATGAGCGCCTGGGATCCCGTGGGCGTGGACGGCTTCTCGGACACCTACGTCAGCATGATCGTGGACCAGTGCACCATGCGGGAGTACTTCGAGGCGCCGAACAACGCCATCGACACCCCCTACCTGGTCCAGTGGGACCTCAAGGACGTCCAGTCCAACGTGGGCCCGGACACCAACGGGGACGGCAAGCCCGAGGGCCTGATCGACGTGCCCGCGGACGCTGTCAAGTACGACTCCGCGACCAAGTCGTGGAAGAAGGTCGGAGCCGGCGTCAAGTCCTACTCCACCGCCAAGTACACGGTGAAGGACTCGGTCTGGCACGACGG
>JBFZER010000249.1:0-2534 GCA_041306765.1 Spirochaetota bacterium
TCCTGGACGAGGACGAGTTCCGGTTCGCGATCCTGCGGCTGGACGTGGCCAACAACTCCAAGATGGTCCAGACCCACGGGGACAACGCCATGCGGGGAGCCCTGGAGGATCTCCGGCAGATCGTTTCCCGGTGCGTGGAATTCCGGGCAGGCCGGATCTGGCAGTGGGAGGGGGACGGGGCCCTGGCGGGCTTCCTCTTCGGATCCCGGGTCATGGCCGCCGTGCTGGCCGGCATCGCGATCCTCCACGAGCTTTTCCTGTACGACCGGCTCCACAACCGCCTGGGGGAACCGCTCCGTATCCGGGCGGCCGTGCATACCGGTTCCTTCCGCTACAACTCGGACCCGGAAAAGCTGGTCAAGCAGGAGATCGTCCAGGAGACCGAGGACATCGAGTCCCGGCTGACCCCCGTGGGATCCCTTGTGATCACCCCGGCCGTGGCCCCGTCCCTGGACCGGGTCATCCTGGACCGCTTCCACCCTGTATCCCACATTCCCGACACCCGTCTCCTCGCGTACGAGGTGCGGATGGAGGGCGCATGAGGATCATAGTCTTCTCCGATTCCCCGGCCCAGAAGCCCGGCGCCTTCAAGGCCGCCCTCCCGGACGGCGCGTGCCTGGAGTTCCTGCCCCTGCGGGGCCTCAAGCGCGCCACCCAGAAACCCCTGGACGCGGACATCCTGTACCTGGATGTCGGGGGGATCGGTGAGGCGGGGCTCTGCAAGCACGCCCCCGCCCTGGCCGCGGGCCGGCTGCCCTGGGGAGTGCTGGACCCCGCGGGGGAGATCGTCGACCCGGCCCGGGCTTTCTTCCTGGGCGCAAAAGATTACGTGGGACCCGGGGTGCTCAAGGCCGGGATCCCGGCGGGCCGCCTTCTGAAGGTCCGGGCCTTCGCGGGGATCGAGTCCGGCGGAGCGCCGGCGCCCGAGCCGGCCAAGCGGTTCCCGGGCTGGGACAATCTCCCGGAGGGCTCGGAAATCGCCGTCCGGTTCTGCTACGTCTCCGTGGGCGACCCGGAGGGGCTGCGGGAGCGGATCGGGGAGAAACGCCTGCGCAAGCTCCGGGAAGACTTCGCGGGGTTCATGGCCTCCTGGGCCTCGGAGTGCGGCGGGATATCCTGGATGCGGGACCCGGAGGGCACGCTCCTTTTGTTCCCGGAGCGCGACGAGGGGACCAGCCCGGTTCTCGCCGCGTTCCGGCTCATCCTGGATCGGGCCCTCGTGGGCTACGAGGTGTTCCGGCTGGAGGTTCCCCTGACCTTCCGGTTCTCCTTCCACGCGGGCAGGACGGTCTGGCGCCGGCCGGGCTCCACGGGCACCATCGTGTCCGGGGACGTGAACTTCATCTTCCACCTGGGATCGAAGTACTGCTCCGACGGGCGGATCACCCTCTCCGGGGAGACGGAATCCTCGATCCCCGCCCCCATCCGGGATCTCTTCGCCTCCGCCGGGGACTTCGAGGGCCGCAGGATCCTGGCCAGCCGCCGCTTCCGCGATTAGCGCCGGACCGGTTACGAAAGCAGGTCCCGGTCCTCCGCGTAGTCGCCGCCCCGGGTGCGCCGGAACAGATCCACCAGCCGCTCCACCGTGAGGCCCCTCTTCGCGTCCCCGGCCACGTCCGCCACGACGGTGCCCTCGTGCATCATGACAAGGCGGTCGCCCTCGTCGATGGCCCGGCGCATGTCGTGGGTCACAGCCAGGGCTGTGAGGCCGTATTCCGCCGTGAACCGGCGGGTCAGGGCCGACACCAGCTCGGCGTTCCGGGGATCCAGGGCCGCGGTATGCTCGTCCAGGAGCAGGACCGCGGGCCGGGACATGGAGGCCATGAGAAGGGTGAGGGCCTGGCGCTGGCCTCCGGACAGGCGGTTCACGTTCTCCCGCAGGCGGTCCTCCAGGCCCATGCCCAGCTCGGCCAGGCGGTCCCGGAGTTCCTGGCGCAATCGCGGGGTCACGGCGATCCGGAGGCGCCGCGGCCCTTTCCGGGAAGCCAGGGCCAGGTTGTCCAGGACGGTCATGTCCCCGGCGGTGCCCGCCAGGGGGTCCTGCCGCACCCGGCCCACGTACCGGGCCCGCTTCCACTCCGGCAGACGGGACTGGTCCGCGCCGTCGATCAGGATGCGGCCGGCCGCCAGGGGCACGGAGCCGGCGATCGCGTTGAGCAGGGTGGTCTTGCCGGCCCCGTTGGAGCCGATCACCGATACGTGTTGTCCCCTGGGGATGCCGAGGGTCAGGGCCGCCAGGACCCTCCGCTCGTCCGGGCCGCCCCGGCCGAACACCACGTCCACGGACTCGAGGCGGATCACGGCCGTCTCCTTCCGGGAAGGGCCTTCCCCCTGTACCGGCTGGCGGCTATGGAAGCCACGATCAATAGGGAGGTCAGGAGGCGGAGGTCATTGGGGGTGATCCCCCCCAGGTAGCCCCAGGACCGGCCGGCGTACATGATTCCCCGGAACAGGATGGAGCCCAGCAGGACCCGGGCCAGCTGTCCGCCTATGAAGTTCGTGCGGTAGAGGAATTCGCCGATCATCACCGACGC